>CAIOHY010000080.1 GCA_903858205.1 uncultured Cellvibrio sp. | reverse complement strand
CTCGGTGGCGAAGCAACCTTTGTTTCCTGGTTGCCGCCGTACCACGACATGGGGCTCATCGGCACCATCATTCAAGTGCTGTATGGTGCGGGTTGGGGCTACTTTATGGCGCCAACTACCTTTTTGCGTTATCCAGCGCTCTGGTTGCAAACCATTGCCCGTACAGGTGCAGCAGTGAGCGTTGCGCCCAATTTTGGTTACGATCACTGCGTGAACAAAATCCCCGCTGCACAGGTGGGGGCGCTTGATTTATCCCGCTGGCAACATGCTTTCTCCGGTGCAGAGCCTGTCCGTGCAGCGACACTGGATGCCTTCGCCCGGCATTTTGCCCCCGCCGGTTTTCGCTATGACATCTTTCGTCCCTGCTACGGTTTGGCGGAAGCAACGCTGCAGGTAACCAGTGCGAGCCCAACTCGGGCTGCGCGCCGTCTGCGCTTGAATTCCCGCGATCTAGAAGTGCGTAAGGCCAGTGTGGTAAGCGATATATCGACTGCCGCGATTGACAGTATGGCTTGCGGTTTTCCCGTGGACGCTACTGCAGTCGCTATTGTTGATCCCGAAACCTGCAAGCGTTGCAAGGCCGATGCAGTAGGTGAAATTTGGGTGAACTCCCCGAGCGTGGCGCTGGGTTATTGGCGGCGCCCGGAGCTGAGCCTGACGACGTTTTACGCCAGCATTCAGTCCGAGAAAGATAAAAGTTATCTGCGCACCGGCGATTTGGGTTTTATCGATGCAGAAGGCGAATTGCATATCACCGGGCGTATTAAGGATGTGATTGTGGTGCGTGGCCGCAACCTCTATCCCAACGATATCGAATTGATTGCGCAGGGTGCTTACCCAGCCGCACGCGGTAAAGCAGTGGCTTTTGGTATTAACGTGCAGGGGCGTGAGGAGTTGGTGGTGGTGCTAGAAGCGACTGACACCAGCCAGGATAACGCCGCCAAGCTGGTTGCGGCAGCGCGCAAACTACTGGCAGAAGAGCCGTTGGAATTAACCCCGCATGCGGTTGTGGTGGTGCGCTCAGGCGCCATTCCACAAACCTCCAGCGGCAAATTGCAGCGCCATGCGGCCCGCGCGCAATTTATGGCTCTGACATTAAAACCGGTATTTGCCAGCGTATTGCCGAGCGAAACCCCGCTGCCGCTCCAAGCTCAAAGCGACGATATAGCGGCTTGGTTAGCCAAGTATCGCACCGCAAACCTTGCCCAGGCGCCTGTGCAGACGAGTGATCATCTACAGGCGCTAGGTCTGGATTACATAGCTCTGGTAGATCTGGCTCAATCGGCAGAGCAGCTTACTGGCAAGCGCCTGTCGTTGGGGGCGCTCTTAATCGAGCCGACCTTTACGCAATTACAGGCATTGGCGACTGCAGCCGTTCGCAGCGACGCACCGCTCGCTACATCACCCACCGCGCCACCCGCGCATCCAATAGCGTCAGCTCACACTCAAGCGCCGCGCACGTTGACGACTGAAGCAGATCTGCAGCAGTGGTTGATTCGTTATCTCGCCGCGCGTTTGGATCTGCCCGCACACCTGATTGACCTAGATACTCCTTTTGCGAACCTCGGATTGGATTCGGCGGGCAGTGTAGATCTGGCACAGGCGTTGGCGCAGTTGCTGGCGATCAAGGTTCCGGAAACCCTGGTGTGGGATGCCCCGACGTTGCGTGCTGCGGCAGTCCATTTGGTTAAGCTGCAAGATAAAACCCATCACCCGGTCGATGCTCCCGTTCCTGCATCTGCCACTGTTGTTTCCCGCGACGAACTGATTGCTATTGTGGGTATCGGCTGTCGTTTTCCGCAGGCCGCTGATGTCGAAGCCTTTTGGCGGCTGTTGCTCGATGGACGCGACGCTGTTTCCCTTGTGCCTCCCGGCCGCTGGGAGGGAGAGCCTGTCACCACCACCAAAAGTGGCGCTGAAGTAAGTGAGTGGGGCGCTTTTCTCGATCAAATAGACGGTTTTGAACCGGCGTTTTTTGGGCTATCGCCGCGCGAGGCAAAGCGCATGGACCCACAACAGCGGTTGCTGCTGGAAGTCTCCTGGGGGGCACTTGAGCATGCGGGTATCAATCCGCGCTCCCTCGCGGGCAGTGAAACGGGCGTTTTTGTTGCCATTAGCAATCAGGAGTACTGGTCGCTGCAGCTGCCTAGCCGTGATCAGTTGGATATTCACGCCTGTACCGGCAGTGCCGGGTCAGTTGCTGCCAACCGGATTTCTTACCTGCTTGATCTGCGCGGGCCCAGTATGGCGGTGGATACGGCCTGCTCTGGTTCATTGGTCAGTGTTCATCTGGCGTGCGAGAGTCTGCGTCGTGGGGAAAGTAATCTAGCACTGGCGGGCGGTGTAAACCTGATGGTGAAACCCGATTTGAATATCGCCTTTACCGAAGCGCAAATGCTCTCGCCGCGTGGCCGTTGCAGCACTTTCGATGCTTCTGCCGATGGGTACGTGCGCGGCGAAGGTTGCGGGTTGATCGTGTTGCAGCGCTTGTCAGATGCACAGCGAGCAGGCAACCCGATTATCGCGGTGATCAATGGCTCGGCAGTCTCCCACGATGGCCGCAGTAACGGCCTCACCGCACCCAACCCGCAAGCGCAAGCAGCGGTTATCCAGCGCGCTCTACGGATGAGCGGCTTTGCTGCGGATCAAGTGGGTTATGTGGAAGCCCATGGCACCGGTACACCGCTTGGCGATCCCATTGAAACACGGGTGCTAGCCGATATTTACGGCGCTCGCCGCACCGATTCACCCTGTCTCATCGGCTCGGTCAAAACCAATATCGGCCATCTGGAATCGGCGGCGGGGATTGCCGGTTTGATTAAAGCGGCATTGTCGGTGGAGCGGCAGCGCATTCCTGCACATCTCCATTTTCACACGCCGAACCGCGCTATGGATTGGCTTAACTCTGGGCTGGAAGTGGCCACTCATGCGCAGCCCTGGCAGGCAGCGACGCGCATCGCGGGGGTTAGCTCGTTTGGATTTGGCGGCACAGTAGCGCATTTGTTGCTGTCCTCTGCGCCCGCTAGCCAGCAACCTCCACAGCATGGCGATGATGACTGGCATTTGCTGCCGCTCTCTGCGCGCGAGCCAAGCTCATTGGCGCAACAGTTGGTCAACCTGCAACACCATCTGCACAACTGTCCTGAGCAGTCTCTGGGCGATGTGTGTTACACCGCGGCAACGGGGCGCGCCAGCTTCGCCCGGCGTGCTGCGGTAGTCGGCAAAAACCGCGCAGAATTACTCAATGCACTCGTGCGTGAGCAAGCGGCGCTAGAGCCTAACCTCTCCTCATCAGTGGGCGCGCGGACGTTTTGCTTTTCTGGCCAAGGTTCCCAATACGTGGGCATGGCGCCCACTCTGCTGGCGCGCGAGCCGGTCTTTGCGGCCATTGTCGATCAGTGCGACCAATTGATCGTACCGGCACTGGGGCATTCTTTACGTTATTTGCTAGGGAGTACCGCTGAACCGCAGCTGTTGCAAGACACCCGTGTCCAGCAGCCACTGCTCTATTCATTGCAAGTGGCTTTGGCGCGCTTATGGATGAGCTGGGGCGTCACGCCGCAATTGGTGCTCGGCCACAGTATTGGCGAATACGCTGCTATGCATACCGCCGGGGTGTTCTCACTGGAAGATGGTTTGCGTCTGGTATTGGCGCGCGCCAATGCCATGGCTGAACAGCCGCAAGAGGGTGGAATGCTTGCCTGTTTGGGCGACTTGTCGCAGCTGGAACAGGCGTTGAAACCTTACAAAGGCTCATTGTGGATAGCGGCAAACAACTCGCCTGAGAATAAGGTGATCGCCGGTTATCACCAGGCACTGGCCGAGTTTGCTTCATCCCCTCAGCCCAGATTTAAAACCCGAATGTTGCGCGTCTCCAACGCCTTTCACTCGCCCTTGATCGCCGGTGCTGGCGAGCAATTGCGGGCATTGGCGGAAACCATTCCGATGGCGGCGCCACGCATACCCTGTATCACCAATCTGGGCGGACACTTGCTGACCGAAGCGCCGGCGGCCAACCATTTTGCCCGCCACCTCTACCTGCCGGTCGATTTCCAGACCTCGGTGCAGACGGCGTTGGACGAAGGCGCAGGGACGTTTATCGAAATCGGCCCAGGCCGTAGTTTGTTGAACTTCTGTCGTTTGCAAGCGGCGACCGCGCAGCGCGAGGCGGTGTACCTGCCTTCGCTGTTGGAAGGAAAACCTGAAGCTCAGGTCTTGTTTGAATCACTTGCTCGTTATTGGACGCTCGGCGGTCAGGTTGACTGGGAGCAATTACATCACCACACACAAAGGAAACATGTCGCTATGCCAACTTATCCATTCTCCCGTACCAGCCATTGGCTCGACGCCAGTGAGCAAACCCCAGCCGGTAATAACACCCAACTGACTCCATCTGCCAGCTCATCCAGCGCTTCCAGCACGGGCTTGATGGAATCGACGCTGGAGCTATTCCGCTCGCAAAATGCGATCTGGGAAAAGCTCGCCGCCGGTAGTCCTGCCAGTAGCTCTGTGAATAATGCCTTGAGCAGGTCCGTCGGTTCACTTGTGTCACATGGAACGCCAGCGCATGCTGTGCCCGCCCCGATTGGCAATGTGGTAGCGGCAGAGCGCGACGGAATCCAGCAGCAAGTCAACCAATTTCTGGCGCGTATCGCGGGCTGTCGTCCTTCGGATATCAATCTCAATGATCGCCTCAACACCACTTTAGGGTTGGATTCACTGATGCGCACTGAGTTGGATAAGTTGATGTTGTCATGTTGGCCACCGCTCGCGCAGGTTGACCGGACGCAATTGGGTGATGACCCTTCCGTACAAAATGTGCTGGATTTGGTATTTGCGGCGCTCGGTATGCAGAGTGCGAGCGTGCCGGCGGAGTCGCTCCCGGTTGTTGCACCGGTAGTGGTTGAGCCTGCCAGCAATGTTGTTCCTGAAACCGATTTTGAACAGTCCGACGCTTATCTCGCGCTCATGGCGCGTCTGGACTTGATCAATGCGGTAGGCGCGAATCCTTACGGCCGGATCCATGAAGGATTTAACAGTGGCCACGCGACCCTCGATGGCAAATCCGTGATCAATTTTGCCTCGTTTAATTATCTGTCCCTGTCCAATCACCCCGAAGTAATTGCCGCCGCAAAACAGGCGATCGATACCTACGGCACATCGCCCTCGGCAACACCATTGCTATTTGGTGAAACGCCTTTGCACCAAGAATTGGAAGCGGAAATTGCGAGTTATCTCGGCACCGAAGCGGCGGTGGTGTTTGCCAGCGGTCACGGCACCAGTGTTGCCGTTATCGGCCACGTGATGGGCCCGGAAGATTTAATTATTCACGATCAATATATTCACGACTGCGCCATTCGCGGTGCGATTTTATCCGGTGCAAAACGCCGTTCGTTTTCGCACGACAACTGGGAGGAATTGGATCGCGTGCTTGCGCAGGTGCGCAACAATTATCGTCGCGTGTTAATTATTATTGAGGGCGTTTACAGTCAAGACGGCGATATAGGTTCACTACCGGAATTTATTGCCATCAAGAAAAAACATCAATGTATGTTGATGGTCGATGAAGCCCACTCCATTGGCGTGTTAGGTAAAACCGGTGCAGGCGCGGGCGATCATTTTGGTGTTGATCGCCGCGATGTGGATATCTGGATGGGCACCTTGAGTAAAGGCCTAGGCAGCTGCGGCGGTTATATTGCATCGAGCAAAAATTTTATTCGCTTCCTCAAGTACACCACGCCACTGTTAATTTTTAGCACGGGCATTACTCCGGCCAATGCCGCTGCTGCGCTGCAATCGATTCGCGTGCTGCGCAAACATCCCGAGCGCGTGCATGCATTGCAAGATAAATTCAAATGGTTTTTGCAGCGTGCCAAAGCATTGGGTTTTAACACCGGCCCATCTTTTGATTCACCGGTAATTCCGATCATTGTTGGCTCTTGGGAGAAGGCGATGATTTTGTCGGACATGCTTCGCGCAAAAGAAATCAACGTTATGCCCATTGGCTATCCTGCGGTGGAAAAAGATAAATGCCGTCTGCGGTTTTTTGTGAATATTGATCACACTCACGAGGAGTTGGAATTTGCCTTGCAAAGCCTTGCGCAAGCCATGTCTGAGTTGAAAGAAAAAGATCATGAAGCACAATTGGACGCAGCACGCGTTTAATCAATTATCCACCTTGAGCTTGTCGACGAGCGCGTCAGTTGGGATGGCTGCACGCGCTCCGCTAATATGATTAATGACCCGAAAGGAAATTTCTATGTCTAGTAACGATTTTAAAATAGACGCACTGGTGACAGGTGCGACAGGTTTTATCGGCAACCATTTGTTGCATAGCTTGTTAAAAGCGGGAAAGTCGGTGCGCGTGTTAGTGCGCCCCGGTAAAAAGTGTGAAAGTCTTGCTGGTTTGCCGATCGAAATCATGTACGGCAATCTTGAAGATAAGCTCTCCGTTATTGCAGCTGCCAAAGGCGTGAAAACTATTTTTAATTGTGCAGGGCTTTCATCGGATTGGGCGGCGACGCAAAAATTTTACGATGCGAATATCGCCGGAGTAAAAAATATTCTCGATGCGCTGGAGGTATCCGGTGCAAATCGATTAGTACATCTCAGTACCTCGGATGTGTACGGCTATCCCAAAACAGCCTGCAGCGAAGACTACGGGATTCACAACATTGGTCTGCCTTACAACCGTAGCAAAGTAGAAGGTGAAGAAGAAATTTGGAAAGCTGTAAAAACGCGCAATTTACCGGTCACGGTATTTCGTCCGGCGTCGGTTTACGGTCCGCGTTCGATGGAGTGGGTTGCAGAGATTGGCAAGTTAATGCTTAAAAAAGACATGGTATTGTTGAGTGGTGGGCATGCACGCGCGGGATTAATTTATGTGGAAAACTTGGCGCGAATTATGATCATCGCCGCAGAGTCACCTATTGCTACCGGCAAGAGCTATAACATTCGCGATACCGGTAATCACAGCTGGAAAGATTTTGTCGATGGCTTGGGGCAATGTTTTGTCGATGGCAGTTGGAGCTATTCCAATATTCCGGCGCCACTCGCTTACGCTGTTGGTTACTGCATGGAAACTGTCTATGGTGTATTGGGCATAAAATCGCGCCCTTTGCTAACCCGTCATGCAGTCAATTTACTCAGCAAAGACCAAGGCTTTGATATCAGCCGTGTGCAACAAGACTTGGGTTTTCAGAGTTGGATCTCGTTTGAGCAGGGTATGGAATTAACCCGTGTTTGGATGCGCTCGGAGGAGGGTAGGGCTTCACTCGGTGCAGACGAATCCGCTGTGGCGGCTCTGGTATGAATGCGACAGCTTTTTCGCCAACGCGCTCGGCCACGAACATTATCGCCGCCAACAACGATAATTCGTATCGACAAAAATGGTTGAAGGGCGTGGGCGCGCGGCCTGATGCGACTATGCGCTTGTTTGTATTTCCATTTGCGGGCGGCGATGCATCGGCCTTTTATCGCTGGCCGCAATGGTTGCCCGATGGCTGTGAGTTGGTAAGTGTGCAGCTGCCTGGGCGCGGAAACCGGCGTGACGAGCCTATGCCTGCCACCATGGGGGAAATGGTGCGCGCGCTGATTCATGCCTTCAGCTCGGTGTTGGATAAACCGTTTGTTTTTTTTGGCTACAGTATGGGAGCGTTGATTGCGTATGAACTCTTGCAGCAATGCAAGCGGTTAGGCTTGGCAAAGCCAGCACTCTTTTGCGCTGCTGCGTGCAGCCCTCCGCATTTGCATCATCACCAATGGAGTGCGATGTCGGACCGCGAAATATTACAGGTGTTGACTGATTCTGATTCGTGGCTTCAGGATATTCCTCTTGTACAACTGCAGGAGAATTTGCCACTGATCAAAAAGGATCTGCTTTTTTGCCAAGCGTATACCCATTCCGTGCGGCCATTAAGTGAACCTTTGGATTGTCCGCTCGTTACTATTGCCGGTGCGCAGGATTCAATTGCCCCCGCCTCGCGCGTATTGGAATGGTGGCAATACACGGCCGCTTCCTGTATTTCTCGCTGTGTCGTGGGTGGACATTTCTTTCTGTTTGATTCAGTGCAGTTACCCAAAATCATGTTGCGAGAGTTGCAGCCTTTGCTGTCCTTGCGGGCGTGTGCGTGAGCAGCGCTTAATGCTGTCTTTTAATTTGCGAATTTTAATATTTTTATTAACGATGTTTAAGGAGAAATAATGATGAGTACTGCTAAAAAACTTGAGAAAGTGCAAACGGCCAGCGCGATTTATGACTACATCGCTGTGGGTATTTTTGCGTTCCCGGTAATTGTTGCCTGGCATTTGGGGGTGAATCTACAGGGGCTGCATCAAGCAATGGGGTTTACCGGTGATTTTCCTGCGTTTGATCCGCTGCATTTATTATTTGCTAATTTATTCGGTGCTTTCGCTGTCATGTGGTCAACACTGCGTATCCTGAAAAAGTTGCCCGTATTTGGTTTGTGCGATGGTTTGTTGCGCCTTTACTACGCAACACTGATGTTACTCTATGTCGTTGTGTGGAAAACCTCGGCGATTCTAAGCGTATTTATTGCGGTGGAATTGTTCTGGGGAATTTGGCAATTATGGTTGTACTTTGCTTTGCAAAGAGAAATACGTAATAACGTTAGTCAATTCTCTACAGAACCCAATTGCGCATGATGCTCAGTGCTTGATCTGTACCTGAATCTATGAAGCGCTTAACTGGCTGATTTATTATACAATGGTGCCGGGTTCTGAAATCATGGTCGCCATTATGAAAAAATCTATAGCCGGATCACCCTGCGAGACATTGTGTCCTGTCAGGGTGGTTGCCGATATATTGGAGCATAAATGGACAACGCTTATCATCAGGGAGTTATTGGGAGGCAAAAAACGTTTCGCTGAAT
>CAIOHY010000079.1 GCA_903858205.1 uncultured Cellvibrio sp. | reverse complement strand
GCATTATTTAGCCTCGAGGCTTTTCAACGAGGCTGGCGAAAGATTCTTCCATGATGACCAGGCCGTAGACATGAGCCCTGTCAAGAACCACCCCATATAACTTACAAAAAGATAAGACTCTATGGCTGCAGTAAGCATAGGTATCAACAAACCCACTCGAATAATAAAAACGATAGTTCCTAATTGTGCCGCTCTGCCAGTTGCGTGTCGCACTAGCTTAGCAGCCTGGTATATAGAAATTCCAATTACCGTTAAGTATAAAAAAACAGCCGGCCAGCCACATTGCACTCCGCTAATAATTAATTGATTTTCGCCACCCGTGTTTACTCCCAAGGCTCCAGCTACCCTACCCGACTCTCCCAAGCCCATTCCCCACGGGTTGGCTAGCATGGCTTCTATTCCATCTACCCATTCTAATAAATGAGAGAGGCTGGAAGAATTGGTGAAGTTGAACGTATTGATCAAAAACTCCGAAAGGTCCGTGTCAAAAGAAAAAAACAAAACGACTATTGACACCAGTAACGCTAGCAGATGATAATAGAAAAGAATTTTTCGTTGACGAATCAGTTGAAAAAAAAGATAAGTCACCAACAGATAGCCTGCCAAAGAAGCTCTGGATAATGCGAATACAATCGATAACACAGAGGCCAGCACTGCCCATAAAAACAACTGTGGCTCTTTTGTTTGCTTCCAATTTAGCACGCCAATCACCAACACTGCTACAGTAACTAAGGTAGAGGCCGCATGTTCCAGTGGGTTGGCAAAAAAACTAGCAAATCGCTTTATGCCCCCCTCAATTTCAAAGGTCCAGCTCAGTCCATAATTCCCAGCGGGATCAAACAAAAAATACTTGTCATAAAATGAGGCATAGCCAGTGATAGATTGAAAATGAGTATTCGTGATTAACTCTCCTACAAGCAATAGGGCGGCAAGTACCGTCAATAAGAGGATCTGCTTTTGCCATTTGGAGATCCAAACCAATTCCGGATTCAACAACCGACCTATAAAATATAAAAGCGGAAAAAAAGAAATGTTCTTGTAAGCCACCAATTTCTCTACCATCCCAAAAGTTCCGATAGGCAACACTACAAATACCGAGGTGTATACTACATAAAAGATCATGAATTTGTCGAGCCAGTTCCAATTGGGTAGAGCTGGTAATCGATAGAGCAAGAGCCCCAGCGTTAGCAACACCAATAGCTCTTTTGAATATTGAAACAAGGGAATAACCGCATCAAGCCCATTACTATGCAAGATGGATAAAGAGGTAATATAAATGGGAAGACCTGCCACAAGAAAAACAGACAAGTGGCCGTAGCTCCCATTCCATACTCCTTTTATCGAGTAGGAAAAACTTAATAAGTAGATAATTGGAAATACTAAAAGCAATAAAGAAATTATCATTGCGTGTAGATGTAGTCAATTTCCCGTTGACTCAAAAATCTGTTGTAAATACGAAAATCCATAATGCCCCCTTCAAAAGCATCCGCGGGCCGCTGCGCTAGTCTGCCTAGTTCTGCGTAAGAAGCCAACTGAATGGCCGCCGGAGGAATATTACCGTTAATGGTAGTTCGAGCAATACGTTTTCCATTACAATAAAATTGAATTGAACCAACATCTTGCATCAGCACAAAGTGATACCACATTCTACGTTGAAAAAGCGAATCAGGTTCAATAGCAAAATCAGCCCCCGCCCATTTTATTCTTCCTTCGTACCAGTTAAACCAAAAAAAGCCAACGCCGTAATTGCCAGGCCAAAATTCAAACACTCGGGGAGAAAAAGTACCTGGCCCCATTTCCTTTGCCCAAAAAGAGATAGCCAATTCGCCCCTGACGGCCCTGGCATTAGTCAGATACATTCTGGCAAAGCTGTTGGAATTGCCGGCAAAAAAAGTGGCGTATTCATCAAAGTGATTTGCTCGTCCGGAGAGGCGTACACTCCCATTGATCACTTCCAGGTCAGGATTATTACCCGTAACATCTCGAGGAGAAATACCTAGGGGATAATGAGCCACCAATCCTACTCTAACACTATCACTTATAGGCATGGGCTCGTCCACCACCCGGCTGCAACTAGTAGTGGCTGAAATGAAAAACCCCGCCACCAAAAAAATACCAACAAAAAATAGCAGGGATTGTTTGGAGTAAACAGGTAACAATTGCATAATCAAATATAGGGCTTTTAAGACCCCTTGACAAGCTGGCGAAGTACCAACAAGGTAAACTGTGTATTGGTTACTAGATATCGCTTCCAAAGTCTACCCGGCTCTTGCCATAAACGAAAGAGCCATTCTAGTCCTCGATCTTGTAAAAAAGGAGGAGCTTGCTTTACAGTACCCGCATGAAAATCAAAAGCCGCTCCAACAGCCACTAAGATGGCAGGAATATGTTCTCTATTTTCGGCCACCCAACGTTCTTGACGGGGACAGCCCCTTCCTACAAAAACAATTTTAGCACCGGAATTAATTATGGTTTGCCGATCTAAATTTTTTTCCTCTTCCGTTGCTTCTCTAAAGCGATCTTCCTGCATGCCGGCTATTCGTAACGAAGGAAACTTTGCCAG
>CAIOHY010000078.1 GCA_903858205.1 uncultured Cellvibrio sp. | reverse complement strand
GTACTGTTGTTGGCCAGCATGAGGGTATTGTTCAGTTTACCATTGGACAACGTCGGGGTATTGGCGTTGGTGGCGGAGAACCGCTCTATGTCTTGCGTCTTGAACCCGATACCCGCCGGGTAGTAGTGGGGCATAAAAAATATCTTGGACAAAAAGAGATGCATCTCATGGGGCTAAACTGGTTAGGTGAAAAACCTATTCCTGAGAAGGGTTTTGAAGGTAGTATAAAAATTCGTTCTGCTAAGTCGCCCGTGCCTGCAACACTATATCCCGATGGACGGGTTGTTTTTGCCGCTCCACAGGAGGCTGTGGCACCTGGACAGGCGGGAGTATTTTATCATGAAACACGATGCCTAGGCGGCGGGTGGATTAAGCGCCCTGATTATTATAGTGGATTGCATAATTATGTAGGGGCATAATATAGCTGGTTTCATAATTAAAAGTATACTTGCAACCAGCGCACGGCACAAAGTGCCGCGTCCGAATGGACGAACAAAAATAACTTATAGCGCGCTGAAGAATTTTTCAAGTCTACTGTTAATTCCGCAACGCGCTATAACGCTTTGTTTTCAATATGTAGATGTTATTCACGCAAGCTCGCGTGAAGGTTGAGCCAATCATTGTGCCATCATTTGATGGTAAAATGATGTCGGTGTATGAAAAAAGTATTCTTATTGATTTAAAGGAAGAGGGAAGATTATGCTTCCGAACATTGTAAACGATGGAATCTTTAATATGGAACGTCCTGTAGGTACTATACCCACCACGGCTCGAGAAGTTGAGGCATTAAGAAATCTTAGCTCTTTGCAATATCATGTGACCCAAAAAGGAGGCACGGAACGCCCGTTCCAGAATGCCTATTGGGATAATAAGCGCGAAGGCATTTATGTGGACGTGGTAACGGGTAGGGTATTGTTCTCGTCCACCGATAAATACGATTCGGGCACGGGCTGGCCCAGTTTTACCAAGCCTATTGATGAGAATGCTCTAGTCTCTCACGTTGATACCAGTCTTGGCATGACCCGCACGGAAGTGCGTTCAACCGCTAGCAACAGCCACCTTGGCCATGTGTTTGATGACGGCCCTCACGATAAAGGCGGGCGGCGTTTTTGCATGAATTCAGCGGCACTGCGCTTTGTGCCAAGGGAAGAAATGGCCGCCCAGGGGTATGGGCAGTATCTGGGGTTGTTTGGGAAGTGAGGCGTTTAAAATAAGAGTGATTATTTTTTGCTTTCTTTAACTTTGAACAATAATGGCTTTCTTTCAACTTCGGGGTATGTTTTGAAAAGCCAGTCTTGTGCTTCTTGCAAGCCTTCAGCATGGATGAAAGGTAGCGTCATTTTGACGGTTTCTTGCCAAGCAACTCTCGCATTGGGATCATAAAGTAATTTTCCGAGCAATCGTCTTTCGAAAAGTTTACTTTCGGCCTTTTTAGCTGTCATTTTGATCATGCCAAGATAAACAATCTCTCCTGGCTGTGCTGAAAAAGCATAAATTTTGTTTTCAGGGTTAAATGTTCTCCAATGCTTAGTTTTGGTTGTTGTTGCGCCATTAAAAATTTCAGTGTCCCAGTACACGCCATGTTCACTTAAGTAATAGTCTCCCGGTTCTATGCGTTGAACTGTATAGAAAGTTGTAGCGGTAGGATCAATTAATTCTAGTGGATCCTCATCAGGCTTGGTCAAATCTTTTGGAGTATAAATCAACCCGTCTCCTTTTTTGATATTTCGTGTTGGATCACGTCCTTTTTCAGAGTTGTAGTGTACAGTAAAACGTTCGCCGCCTAGGGCTTTTCCCACCAATAAGGCAGGCACAACATCTAATGCTTGATTCAATACGCTTCGATCTTTTTTGTACCAAAAGGTAGACATGCTGTAATATTGCCCAGCCTCGCGATACAACGAACGCTGTGCGTCCGGATCAACCTCAATGGCCGCCACAACCAACGCCTGAGGGTCTTGGCTAGTAAAAACTAATGGTTTTGTTGCACAGGCGGTGAGAAACAATAACGCAACGAACAACAAGTGATGTCGATAGGCTTGCATCATTGTTTAGTGCTGCTATCGCTTTTTTTAGGCACGGATGTGGCTTTACAATCCTTTTCGTGTTGTGCTCCATTGCATAGGCTTCTCAATGTATTGTAGGTTAGCTCTTCTGTCGTACACGCAGACAGTGCGCTGAGCAATATTACAATGCCGCATAAATGACGCATGTTAAACCACCCGCGCTAGCATCTCCTGTTTAATCGCCCCAATCGCCTTGGCGGGGTTAAGACCTTTGGGGCAGGTACGGGTGCAGTTCATGATGGTGTGGCAGC
>CAIOHY010000077.1 GCA_903858205.1 uncultured Cellvibrio sp. | reverse complement strand
CAAGCAAAAATCGCTGGATTATGCGCAATACCTGAAAGAGTTGGTCGCACTTTCAGGAAAAATAAGCAATCCAGAACAACACAATCGCTATCCCGCCACCCTGAACAAGACGGCGCGTATTCTTTATGATAACCTTGATAAAAACGAACAACTGGCCATTGATCTTGATGATGCTATTCGAGGGAAGATTATGGATAACTGGCTTGGGAACATAGCCAAAGAGCGCACCGTGCTGGCGGCAATTCGTGGCTGTATAGGTGATAATGATGCCTTGGTTGAACACATTTTTGAATTGGTAAAAAAGCAAGATGCTTACCAGTAGTCATCAAATCAATGTCAACGGGATAACTGTTGATGTTGTGCGGAAAAAAATTAAAAACCTGCACTTGGCGGTATACCCTCCCGATGGCAGGGTGCGGGTTGCTGTGCCGTTACGCATTCATGATGATGCGGTGCGGATGGCGGTGCTCACGCGATTGTCTTGGATCAAGGATAAGCAAGCAAAATTTCAGGGACAGGTGCGGCAATCCGAACGCGACTATATCAGCGGGGAAAGCCATTACTTCATGGGCCAGCGGTATTTGCTGGATGTGATCGCGGTAAACACTAAACCGCGTGTGATGATAAAAAATCATACCACCCTTGAGATGCATGTGTTGCCAACAATGACACGGGAAGAGAAAGAAAAACTCTTGTATGCGTGGTATCGAACATCATTAAAAAATATCCTTCCCGCCATGATTGAAAAATGGGAAGGGATTATTGGTGAATCTGTAAAATCTTGGGGAATCAAACGCATGAAAACCCGTTGGGGAACGTGCAATCCCACCGCGCGGCGCATTTGGCTGAACCTAGAGCTTGCTAAAAAACCACTGCACTGCCTTGAATATGTTGTTGTGCATGAAATCGTGCATTTATTAGAGCGCACCCATAATGACCGTTTCAAGGGATTTATGTCATCGTTCATGCCACCATGGCGGCATTATAGAGCAGAATTAAACGCACTCCCTTTGGCGCATGAGACTTGGGAATAAAGGGCTGGCTACCATTCAACAGGCACGGCATACAACCAAAAAATTTTGATACAATCTTGGAATTTTCTTGGCACGCCAAAAATAATAGGAAAAAATATGTGCCAAAAGTAGCAATAGGGTAGCAATGAGAAATTTTAAACCGTAGGCAATAAAGCCTAACCCTTTGAAAACACTGGTTGCGGGGGCCAGATTTGAACTGACGACCTTCAGGTTATGAGCCTGACGAGCTACCGGGCTGCTCCACCCCGCGTCATGGGTAAGGGGCGTTTTCTAGGGCATTCTCAAACCATTGTCAATGGCCTTATGCAGCCCGAAAAAATCCCTCCGCCGCCGTGACAAAAGGGCGCGACCCTGTGACAAAGCCCCTTGCGCTTTGTGTGGCTTTGGACTAAACAAGGCTAAGAAGAAACAGCTTGCGGTTTTTCCATGCCCACCCTGACCATTGATGAAAAAACCTTGGAGGTTCCTGCGGGTGTGACGGTGCTTCAGGCATGCGAGTTGGCCGGCGTTGAAATTCCCCGTTTTTGTTACCACGACCGTCTGAAAATCGCCGGCAACTGCCGCATGTGTCTGGTGGATCTGGAAAAAGCGCCCAAGCCCATTGCCTCGTGCGCCAT
>CAIOHY010000076.1 GCA_903858205.1 uncultured Cellvibrio sp. | reverse complement strand
GTAACAGCTTCACCACCCGCTCAACTCTGGGCAAGGCTCTCCACGTTGACGTATGTGGCGCCTGCCACCCGTTCTACACTGGTAAGCAAAAAGTTGTTGATACCGGTGGCCGTATCGATCGCTTCACCAAGCGTTTCGGCAGCCGTATCGCTGGTGCCAAGAAAGACTAATTTCTTGATTCGCCACCTGCTAGCAGCGCTAGTAAAAACGCCGGGAATGAAGATTTCCGGCGTTTTTTTATGTCTGTGTTTTTTGTACTTTAGGTCATCTTTTGCGTTGGGCGATTGCGGGTCACCTTCCGGTGAGTTGATCCAGGTGGCGCGCGTGTCCGACGGTGACACCCTTAAGTTGGTAGATGGCCGCTCTGTTCGTGTGCTGGGAATTAACGCGCCGGAAATCACGCATGGCCAAAAACCGGGGCAGCCAATGGGGCGTAAATCTTTGGCTGCGGCAGAGTCCTTTATCGATGCGAGTGATGGCAAGGTTCGTTTGATGTTTGAACGAGAAAAGCGCGATCACTACGGTCGTTTGTTGGCGCACGTTTATGACAATCGCGGGCGTAGTTTGGCGGCAGCGCAGTTGCGTATGGGGATGGCACTGCAAATCGCTGTACCGCCCAACACCGCGCAGATGAATTGTTTGTTGGCCGTAGAGCAAGAGGCGCGGCAAAAAAGCCTGGGGATTTGGCGGGACAATTACTGGCAGCCGACGCCGACCTTGGCGTTGCGCGGCGATGAGACTGGCTTCAGGTTAGTGCGCGGGCGCATAACCAAGGTGGATGTCAACTCGGCCGTCTGGTTGGAATTTGAAGGCAAGTTGGTAGCAAAAATCGCTAAGAAAGATTGGCCAATATTTGGCTATAGTCAGTCGGATTGGCGGGCGTTCAATGGAAAATCGGTCGAGTTGCGCGGCTGGATAAGGTCACAAAAATCCAGAGGCTCACAGCAGTTTAAACCATTAGTGATGCAGCTGCGGTCACCTTCATCCATGAAAGTAATCGCAGACTGAGCTGGTTAGAAAAGCTCTTCGGGTAAGGTGGTCTGTTCCGTGGTCTCAGTACCTGCGGCCGATGTGCGCCCGGTATCCTCCCCTAAAAACACTTCAAAAATCGCGTCAGGATCGCCCGGCATAGCGGGTTTGCCGGTGTCCGGATTAATTCGTACGGTGACTATACCCTCGGGTTGTCGTGGCAGTTGGTCCGGCACACCTTCCAGTGCAGTGCGCATAAAGTCAATCCACATTGGCAATGCAGCCGAGCTACCAAACTCTTTGCGCCCCAATAGGGTGTTTGCATCAAAACCGACCCAGACGCTGGTGGCGATGTTGGGGTTGTAGCCAGAGAACCAGCTATCACGGGGCCCATTGGTTGTGCCGGTTTTTCCCGCTAAATCACTGCGTCCGAGTTGTTTGGCGAGGCGACCGGTACCTTTATCAACGACGTCTCGCAACATGGAATCGATCAAATAGGCGATACGCGCGTCGATAATACGCGGCGCACGCAGATTACTATCGAGACTCGGTGTGGCCGGTATCAGGCTGCCATCGTCTGCGTAGCTAATCTGGTTGATCTCGCATTCTTTACATACTCGTTTCGGGCGAGCTTCGTAGACTATCTTGCCTTTGTCATCTTCAATTCGGGTCACCAGATATGGGTCAATCTTAAATCCGCCGTTGGCAAAGGTGGCGTAGACAGTCGCCATTTGCATGGGCGTTAGCGCATGGGTGCCAAGTGCAAGCGTAAGGTCGCGCGGGAATTCTTTGGGGTTAAAACCAAAGCGCGCGAGGCTGTCGAGTGCAGTTTGCATGCCGATGCTGCGCAGCAGGCGAATGGAAACGAGATTGCGCGAGCGATAGAGTGCTTGCCGCATGCGCATCGGGCCGACAAATTTGCCATCGTCATTTTCAGGTCGCCAGGCTATGCCAGTGCTGGTGTTTTCAATCACGATGGGCGCGTCGTTGATAATCGATGCGGGGGTAAAACCGTTCTCCAGCGCAGCAGTGTAAATCAGCGGCTTAAAGCTGGATCCGGGCTGGCGTGCACCCTGAATCGCACGGTTGAAGTGGCTTTGATTGAAGTCGAGACCTCCAACTAGCGAGCGAATCGCGCCATCCATTGGGTCGAGTGATACTAATGCTGCCTGGATCGCCGGTACCTGACTAAAGCGCCATTGGTCGTCATTGTCTTTCGTGATGCGTACTACATCGCCAGATTTTAAAAATTCGGTTACTGCTTTGTAGGCGGCGCCACGGCTATCTTCAGTGATGTAGGGGCGTACGTTGGATAGCCCCTGCTCCCAGCCTAAATCCACATAGTCCCCATTGCTCATTAACACCCGTAGCGACTTTTCCTGTGCATCGACAACGACCGCTGGTTCTTGCCCGCCAAGAGTTGGAATGCTTTGTAGCTGGTCTTGCCAGTCGATCAGTTCGGCATCTGCAGAGGGTTTAAGGCGTAGTTCCGGGCCGCGATAGCCGTGACGCAAGTCATATCCCAGAAGTCCCTTGAGCACCGCTGCCTGCGCAGTCGCTTGCATAGCGCTATCGACACTGGTGTAGACCTTATAGCCTTCGGTGTAGGCTTTATCGCCAAAGCGATCCAGCACTTCCTGTCTCGCCATTTCGGAGATGTAGGGAGCTTGTACATCCAGCGTTGTGCCGTGGTAGCTGGCGGTATTGGGTTCATTGATCGCCGCCTCGTAGGTAGCTTGATCGATGTGTTTCAGCTCGTACATGCGCCCGATAATCCAGTCGCGGCGAATCATGGCGCGCTTGAGATTGGCGAGCGGGTTGTAGGCCGATGGCGCTTTAAGCACGCCTACGATCATGGCGTATTGGGCGACGCTGAGTTGGTCGATATCCTTGCCGTAATAGATCTGTGCTGCTGCTTGCAGGCCATAAGCACGGTTGCCGAAGAACATTTTGTTATTGAACAGCTCAAGGATTTCTTCCTTGGTAAATTTCCGTTCAATTTCAATGGATAAGAGGATTTCGTTAAACTTGCGTGAGAAGATTTGCTTGCGAGTGAGAAAGAAATCACGCGCCAACTGTTGAGTAATAGTACTTCCGCCCGATTGGATGGCGCCGGACTTCAGAATTTGTGATGCGGCGCGCAACATGCCTTTTAGAGAAACTCCATGATGCTCAAAGAACTCTGCATCTTCGGCGGAGAGGAGTGCTTTTATATACAGGGGCGGTATCTGATTGTAAGTCAAAGGGGTGCGACGTTGTTCGCCAAACTCACCTATTAATTTGCCGTCGCTTGAATAAACCCGTAAAGGGGTCTGTAATTTAACCTCCCTCAATGAATCAACTGATGGCAATTTGGGACTCAAATAGAGATAGAGCCCGGCGAATGTCACCAAGGTAACGCTGAAACCGGTCAGTAACAGCCAGAAAATAATGCCGAAGAAGGATTTTTTACTGAACATTTTTTCTATGTGAATTAATGAGTTAGCGCGGTCGCCGCAGGTGGCGGGCATTATACGGGCTTTTTGCCTGTTTACATATTCATCGGTTTGTTGCAGGCTTAAGTTAAAGTGCTATAACATAAACAACGTCTAAGTTACGGATATAGATAGAAAAATGGGCATTTTAAGTTTCCTCGATAAGAAGGCTAAGCCAGTGATCGGGTTGGACATTAGTTCCACTTCGGTCAAGTTGCTTGAGCTCAGTCGCAGTGGTGATCGCTACCGCGTAGAGTCCTATACCGTAAAAGCACTGCCGCCCAATGCGGTGGTGGAAAAGAATATCGCCGACCCCGCTGCCGTTGCAGAGGTTGTGAGGTCCATGGTTAAACAATCCAAAACCAAGCTTAAGCATGCCGCAGTTGCCGTCGCGGGTTCGGCGGTGATCACCAAAATGATCGATATGCCGATTGATTTGAATGATGATGCTATGGAGAGTCAGATCGCGGCCGAAGCCGATCAATATATCCCTTTCCCTCTTGAAGAGGTCGCGCTCGACTTCGAAGTGCAGGGCATTTCTCCGCGCAATCCGGATCAGGTGGAAGTGTTGCTGGCCGCTTGTCGCCGCGAGAATGTCGAAGTTCGTCAGCAGGTTCTCGCCGATTCCGAACTCATTGCCGAAAAAGTCGATATTGAAGCTTATTGCATGGAACGTGCTTTTGAGCTGATCGCCGAGCAATTGGAGGATCAGGAAGGGCAGGTGGTTGCGATTATTGATATAGGCGCCACCATGACGACCTTGAGTGTGTTGGTGGATGGTAAAACGGTTTATACCCGAGAGCAGTTGTTTGGCGGGCGCCAATTAACCGAAGAAATTCAGCGCCGCTATGGATTGTCGCGTGAGGAGGCCGGTCTGGCCAAGAAGCAAGGTGGACTGCCCGATGACTACGAAATGGAAGTGCTTACGCCTTTCAAAGATGCAGTGGTGCAGCAGGTTACCCGCTCGCTACAGTTCTTCTTCTCCGCCAGCCAATACAACGATGTGGATTACATTATTCTCGCCGGCGGTGTCGCGTCGTTGGAAGGTTTGGTTGGTCTGATTGAAGAAAAGTTAGGTACGCAAACCGTGGTGGCCAATCCCTTTGCTCGCATGTCCGTTTCATCCAGGGTGAACGCAGTTTCTCTCGCGAACGACGCTCCTTCATTGATGATTGTCACCGGTTTGGCAATGAGGAGTTTTGATTAATGGCCAAGATTAACTTATTGCCATGGCGCGAGGCCTACCGGCAGGAAAAGAAACGTGAGTTTCTTGGGATTATTGGTGGTATTGGGCTTGCGGCAGCCTTTGGAGCTTATCTTTGGGTGTCGAGTGTTCAGTCTGCAATCGAGAACCAAAATGCTCGCAATCAATTGCTTCAGCAAGAAATTGCCAAGCTTGATGCACAGGTAAAAGAAATCAGTGAAATTAAAAAAGTGCGTGATGATTTGTTGGCGCGCATCAAGGTAATTACTGATCTTGAAGGTACCCGTCCTGTAATCGTTCGCTATTTCGATGAGTTGGCCAGAGCAATTCCCGATGGCGTTTGGATAAGCTCAGCAGAGCGCAAAGGCAATGTTGTGACGATTGAAGGCACTGCCGAGTCTTACAACCGGATAGCCAGTTTTTTACGTAATCTTGAAGCGTCTGATTGGTTCGCATCGCACAATTTGATTTCGGTCGATGCTGCGCCGGAGGAGGGTGAGGATGCAAGTCAATTCAAAATGACTGTTGAAACTTCTGCACCCGTTGATCCTGCTGCCGATCCTGCAAAAACGACAGGAGGAGCAAAATAAATGTCATTTCAAGATACCCTCGACCAGCTCAAAGAGTTTGATGTCAACAACATCGATTTTGAAAAGATTGGTGTATGGCCTTGGCCGGCTAAAGTGTTTGTTTGTCTGCTCCTTATTGCGGTGATTTTTGCAGGAACTTACTACCTCAAAATTAGTGATTTACATTTAGAGCTCGAATCTGTTGCTGCGCAAGAACAGACATTAAGAGCCACTTTTGAGAAGCGCAGTTTTGAGGCCGCAAATCTGGATGCGTACAAAGCGCAGATGGAAGAAATGAAAGTCACTTTTGATTCCTTGTTGTCTCGCTTGCCGGCAAAAACAGAAGTTCCAGGATTGTTGGAGGATATTGGGACTCGCGGCAGCGAGAGCGGTTTGACCAATATTAATATCAACTTCCAGCCCGACGTAGTTGCGGAATATTACATTGAAGTTCCAATCAATATATCGGCCGAAGGTGGCTATCACGACATGGGTGGTTTTGTTAGCGGAGTTGCTGGTATGCCGCGTATTGTGACTTTGCATGACTTCTCAATCACTGCGTCCAAAGAAAATAAAACATTAAGCATGAAAATTTTAGCGAAAACCTATCGCTATAAATCTCAGGAGGCCGCGAAATGAAACGGTCGCTGATAGTAGTTGAATTGTTTTGTCTTTTGGCTCTTGTTGGGTGTGGTCAGTCTTCACAACAGGATTTAGTCGATTTTATGGAAGAGACAAAACGTAGACCTAAAGGGCAAATTGAGCCACTACCGATATTTAGTCCATATCAGCCATTTACCTATAGTGCCATGACTTTGCGTAGCCCTTTTGAAAAGCCTATTCCAGTAGACGAGTCGGCCGCTAAAGGTGGCCGCGCTGTCGCCCCTGACTTAACCAGAGAAAAAGAGTTCCTTGAAGGTTTCAATATTACCTCGCTCAAAATGGTGGGTACTATTACTAAGGGTGGCCAATTGTGGGCGTTGATCGATGACGGTGCAAATAGCGTTGTGCCAGCGACCGTTGGAAATTACTTGGGAATGAACCACGGTAAAATAATATCCACCAGCTCCGCGCAAATCGAAGTGATGGAAATTGTGGGCGATGGTTCCAATGGTTGGGTTGAACGTCCCAGAATTATTAAATTAGAAGAGAAGGAATAAGCGGACATGTGTGCTCTATTCACTCCGGGGTTGAATATGCGTAAATTTGTTGTGGCATTTATAGGCTTGGTGATGTCACCTTTGACATTGGCTGGCACGCTGAATGAAATTAATTTCTTCCAGTTACCAGGCGAACGTTTTGAGGTGCGGATGGCATTTGATACGCCACCACCCCAGCCTAAAGGGTACACCATTGAGAAGCCCGCGCGCATCGTGCTCGATTTTCCTGAAGTGGTAAGTGGATTGAAAGAGCGCCGCTTTCCTTTGGCCGTAGATAACGGCCAAAGTGCGATGGTATTGACCAGTGAAGGCCGTACTCGTCTGATTTTAAATCTTAATGATTTGGCTTCCTACACAACACGTACTGATGGCAATAGCTTTATTGTTGAGGTAGGTGCGGCAAAGGGCGCTGATTCCGGGCAGACAAGTCGTCCTGCTGTTGAAGTTGCTACAAAATCGACTTTTAAAGAAAGTGATGCAATAGGCAATCAGACCAAAATTACCAATATTGATTTTCGCCGCGGTACGGCGGGTGAAGGGCGTGTCATCGTGACCCTTTCCAACCCCAAGGTGAGTGCGGATATGGTGGGTACCGGTGCTGGCGTTAAATTGTCGTTTAAGGATGCATGGTTGCCACCGGAGTTGCGTCGTCGTTTGGATGTAGTCGATTTTGCCACACCCGTCTCTCTTGTAAGTGCGACCCAAGAAGGCGAGAGTTCTGTGTTAAATGTTAGTGCGGGTGGGGATTTTGATTATCTCGCCTATCAAACTGACAATGAGTATGTGTTGAGCATTAAACCGCTAACCGAGCAGGAGAAGCAGGAAAAGAAAAAAGATTTCGAATACACCGGTGAAAAATTATCACTGGACTTTCAGGATATCGAGGTTCGTGCGGTGCTGCAGATTATTGCCGATTTCACCGAGTTGAACCTAGTGGCGAGCGATACAGTACAGGGGCGCATTACCCTACGTTTGCAAAATGTGCCATGGGATCAGGCCTTGGAAATGGTGCTCAAAAACAAAGGGCTGGATAAGCGTCAGGTGGGTAACGTGTTGATGGTTGCGCCCGCCGCGGAAATTGCGGAGCGCGAGCGTCAGGAAATTACCACCAAGAAGCAGCTCGAAGAGCTTGCCCCACTAAGAACAGAATACATTCGTGTTCGCTATGCCAATGCTAAAGAAATGTTTGAGCTGTTTCGTGGCGAAGGTCAGGGTGGCAGTAGCGGTGGCGGCGGTGGGCAAGGTGGAAGCCGTGCGACAGGTAGTGTTTTGTCCGAGCGTGGCCAGGGCGTAGTTGATGAACGTACTAACTCTATTATCATCACCGATACCGCAGAGCGCATCGAAGCATTTAAGCGTTTGGTTGATCAAATTGATATTCCGATTCGCCAAGTAATGATTGAAGCGAGAATTGTCATCGCCAATACTGATTTTGAGCGCGAGTTGGGTGTGCGTTGGGGAGGGGTTGGTTTCAATGCCAATAACAGCAGAATTATCGATTTTGCTGGCTCTCAGGAAGGTTTGGATGATGAGGATGGCACGAGTCCGTATAATTGGTTCAATCAAGGGCCCAATGACAATAAATCGCTCAATATCACTGAAAACAATACCGTAGATATGGCTGTTAACAATACTAACGCGGCAACGGCTGCTATTGGTGTATTGACAGACAACACCTATCTTGATTTGGAACTGAGTGCGTTAGAAACATCAGGGTACGCGGAGATTGTGTCTCAGCCTAAGGTGATTACCAGCGATAAACAGTTAGCGGTTATTAAATCAGGTAAAGAAATTGGTTACCAGGAAAGCGCGCCAAGTGGTGGTACGACAACGGGTTTCCGTGAAGCAGTGTTGAAGCTGGAAGTGACGCCGCAAATTACGCCCGACAATCGAATTATTATGGATTTGGTCGTGTGGAAAGACTCTATCGGCCAGGTAACTGAGACAGGTGTTCCGACGGTAGATATCACCCGCCTGGAGACCAAAGTACTGGTGAATAATGGCCAGACAGTGGTGTTGGGTGGTGTTTTCTCACTTGAAGGAACTAAAGGTGAAAGTAAGGTGCCTGTACTTGGCGATATTCCTTATCTTGGTCGCCTGTTTAAGAAAACTGTTGATAGCCAATTCAAAACCGAATTACTGATTTTTGTTACTCCCAAGTTGATGTCGGATACCCTTGCAAACTAATGCGTAAACCCAATGTCTTTCTTGTCGGCCCCATGGGGGCCGGCAAATCTACTATAGGCCGTTTGTTGGCTGCTGAATTAAATCTCAGTTTTCGCGATAGCGACCGAGTTATAGAAGAGCGCACGGGCGCTGATATTCCATGGATTTTTGACATGGAAGGCGAAGAAGGTTT
>CAIOHY010000075.1 GCA_903858205.1 uncultured Cellvibrio sp. | reverse complement strand
TTGTTGACGGCAACGCCGGAGCAGTTGGGTATTGAAAGCCATTTTGCACGTTTACGTTTGCTCGATCCGGATCGCTATTACGATTTGGAAAAATTTGTCACTGAGCAAAAAGCCTATCAACCCTTAAATGGTTTGGTACAAGATTTATTACAGGATCACAGTGACGATACCGGAAAAATTTCCGCTGCGCTGGTTAAATCCTTAACTGCCTATTTGCCCGCTGAAACTATCAACGAATTGCAAGCACAAGCGGAAACGCAAAGTCTGGGCGCTGCGATAGATACCGCCATTCACTACCTGTTAGATCGCCATGGAACAGGCCGTGTATTGTTCCGCAATACACGCAATTCCGTGAGTGGATTTCCCGAGCGTAAATTGCAAGCGCACGCGCTTGATTTGGACGATGAAGATCTTATCGCCTTACTTGAGCAACCGCTGGCAACACAAATTTGCGCCGAACAATATTGGCAACAAAAAACGGAATCTGATTGGTGGACGCAAGATCCGCGTGTGGTCTGGCTCGCTGAATGGCTGCGTCAACATCGCCGCAAAAAAGTATTGGTGATTTGTGCCAACGCGGATTCTGCGCAATCAATCGAAGATTATTTGCGTTTGCGCAAAGGCTTAACCACCGCCGTCTTCCACGAAGGTTTGAATTTAATTGAGCGCGACCGCGCTGCGGCCTATTTCGCGGAACCTGAAGATGGCGCGCAGGTATTGATCTGTTCGGAAATCGGCAGCGAAGGGCGCAACTTCCAGTTCGCGCAGGACTTGGTGCTGTTTGATTTGCCAACCAATCCGGATTTGTTGGAACAACGCATTGGCCGTTTGGATCGTATCGGCCAAACCGCGACCGTGAATATTCATGTGCCTTACTATGAAGATACCGCGCAGCAAAAATTGTTGGATTGGTATCACCAGGGTTTAAATGCCTTCGAAAAAACCTGTGCGATTGGGCAGGCGGCCTATGTCAAATTTGCTGATACGCTTTTGCCAGCATTAGTGAATAACGATGACACCACCTTTGCACAATTGTTAGATGAGACGCGCGCATTTTCCGCTGAATTGGTTGCCCAGTTACAACAAGGGCGCGATCGTCTGTTGGAATTGAATTCTTGCAAACCAGCACAAGCGGAAGCCTTGGTTGATGCTTTGGCAGAAAATGATGTGAGCAGTGTGCTGCCGATTTATATGGAGCAGGTGTTTGACAGCTTCGGTATCGATTTTGAAAAGCACAGCGAAAAAAGTTTGGTGTTACACCCTAGCGACCACATGCGCATCGAACAATTTCCGGGTTTGCCGGAAGATGGTTTAACGGTGACCTATGATCGCCAGCAGGCGCTATCGCGTGAAGACATGCAATTCCTCACCTGGGAACATCCACTGGTGCGCGGTGCGCAGGATCTGATTTCGCTCAGCGAATTTGGCAACACTGCTTTTTGTACCTTGAAGTTACCACCACTAAAACCCGGCACCCTAATGCTGGAAGCCCTATTTGTGTTGCATTGCCCGGCACCTGCAGAGTTGCAGTTGTTCCGCTATATGCCGCAATCCTTACTGCGGGTGTTGTTGGACGATAAGGGCAAGGATTTATCCAATGTGCTGGGCATTAACCAACTGAGTAAGTTGTTGCAAAAAGTTCCGCGCAATAACGCCCAGGATCTGGTTCGCCACGCGCGCCCAACCCTGACCACTATGGTGCAAAAAGCCGAAGAAATTACCGCCGCAAAACAAACCGAATTAATTGCCGAAGCCCAAACGAAAGTGAGCGAGCAATTAAACGGCGAGCTGGCGCGCATGAAAGCCTTGAAAGAAGTAAACCCGAACGTGCGTCAGGAAGAGATCGATTATTTGCAACAGCGCTTGGCTGCAAGCCAACACTTTCTGTCGCAAGCAAAAATTCGGTTGGATGCATTGCGCGTTGTAATGACAATCTAAGTCAGCTCACTCGCAACCTTCGCCCTGAAGTTTTACTTTGGGGCGCACCCCTAGGTTAAAGTCGAAAATATCGTCATTTTTTCGATGTGCTAGTTATCCATAACATCAAGAGTCTTCGTGCTAGCTTGTGTGCGCATTTCATAGAAGTGAACACCAGTATTTAGTTAGCAAATCAGACTCGTTTTTTTGTGCCTATTCATAGTTTATTCAGATGGTCCTGGCTATTCTGCGCGAATTTTTCAATTCCCATCAAAAAATGTTGAGTAATATTCATGAAGAATAAAATACACATTACTAGCTACTACATTGCCTTGGCAGCCCTATTGTCTACTAATGCGCTAGCGGATATTAGTTTAAGCGCGGGCGAGTGGGAAAGTGAAAGTGTATTGTTTGTTGATGGCGTTAGGCTGAGTGGCGCTAACGGCATTGAGCGACAAATACCAGAAAGTGCAACGCCGGTACAGAGTGCGGTGTACGAAGCAATTAGTGAGCAGGACTCTGAGCCTGATACGAGTAAAAGTTATCACTGCAATGAAAAACCTGTCCCAGTACTTAAGCCGGAAGAGTATGCGTACACGGCGGTGAAAGATGGAACAGGTGATGAGTGGGACTGCTCGTTAGAGGCGCGTAAAAACCCGCAGTTTGATCATAGCTTTAATTTTTCATGCACAACCGCGCTTGGTGCAAAATCAGATGGTGAAGTGAATTTTTTATATCGGGAAAAAAACTATAAGACCGAAATTTATAGCAAAAGCCACATGACTGATCCTGCTACAGGTAGGCCTTTATCCCCTAAATTAATTTCTTCTCATTTGACCATTAATGGGCGTTGGTTGTCGGATAAGTGCGTTCATTCTTCGGTAGAAGAAAGTGATAGTGAGGAGTAAACGCCCCCTTTTGCGTACATGTGCCACTTGCGGCGCCACGTGTAAATTTTCGGGCATTAGCCTAGGAGTTGTGGAATGAGAAATTTATGGAAGTTTTTCAAAAAAAGCGCCTTAGTGCTATTTTTTGTTTTAAGTGCATTACATGTACATTCCACTAGCTCCACTGCCAGTGCTCAAGCTTCCGGTTTTGCCGCTAGCATGCCTGACCTAGTGTTGTTGGAGGGAACACCGCTTATGGAATATACCGGTAGCGGCGCTTATATTTTAGAGGGAGGGCAAGATCCTGTTGCTATATTGAATTTTTCATTGAACAAGCCGCTCACTGCCTATGCTAATGTGAGTTTGTTAATTAATGAAGAATTAACAAACTGCCAAAAGGGTTACTTAAATCGTCCCTTATTACCTGAAGATCCAACGGCTTTTCCTAAAGGAACAAGTCAACTGAGTTTAAAGGTGACCGCCCGCAGAGACGATTTTGTTGATGAAGATTGCCAGGCTCAGTTCAGCTTAAAAGTTGCTTATCCCGATCGCGAAGAGTTAATTCATGCGGCTGGAAAATTAACACTGAAGGATGATGATGTTGAAACAGGCAATACCTACCTTGACTATAACCACGCAAGTATCCGAAGAGGGTTTGGTGATGTCTCTCAGTACGCACTCAATGGCTCGCGAGCTTTTACAGGTCAAACCTACGAGGTAGAGCAATTAGCGGGTGTTCCAGCCATTTTCACTGTTGTAAAAGATAAACTGCGTGCTTTAATTCCTGCACCAGACACTGGAGCGCGCGATGGAGATGATCAGTTCCCCTTTGTGTTTTTAGTCAAGCCCAGTAACGCGCCGAGCTTTAAAGTGTGGTGGTCTGCTTGGACTTCGTTGGATGAACCTATTTATGAAATGGATGAGGGCGAATATGAAGATTCAACTATCTATGATC
Organism: uncultured Cellvibrio sp.; assembly: GCA_903858205.1. Lineage (GTDB taxonomy): Bacteria > Pseudomonadota > Gammaproteobacteria > Pseudomonadales > Cellvibrionaceae > Cellvibrio. The sequence goes on along the minus strand of CAIOHY010000075.1, from coordinate 161 downwards.
GCACCGGTATAAAAACCCTCTCTGCATCGGGCTATATACGCGATCATTTTTATGATGGTGACTTAACAAAGTTAAGTTGGTCACTTACCACTGCTCAGCCTAGTAATGTTGTAAAACTTGATTCTGGGAATAATCCTCTTCACCCAAGCGATATAACAGTC
>CAIOHY010000074.1 GCA_903858205.1 uncultured Cellvibrio sp. | reverse complement strand
AGCCTGTTTTCCTTTGTTTTACAGTGTGTGGTCGCACTCACATTGTATCAACTTGGAAACAGGCTTTTCTTTTATCTACAAACTGTGGGACAGCAGTGGCATCACACTGCGGCCTTTTTTAACTCAACTGCTATACGAAAAACATCCCGTACTTAACGCCATTAAAAATTCCAATCGGCCATAATCCAAAACTTATCGGTATCGGTAATTTTGGTTGCTGCATCTCCCATGGCGTACTGAGCATATTTTGCCGTCCATACAACAGCACCGACTTTTTTACTGATGCTTAAATCAATTTCATCGCCATAATCGGCACTGCCAAAATCTGCATCGTATTTGTGGTAGCTCACCAAAGCTTGAGCACCCGCAAAAGTCACACCCACATTAAGGTACTTATCTTCCAAGCCATCTTTAGGTGTCGTTAAGAATTTATCGGCCCAACCATTAAATGCATGCAGGGTTGCCAAGGGCGTTGCAAAACCATATGCGCCATTGTCTGAACCTAAAACCTCATAACCCAAACCAATGCTGTAGCGTGAAACTGTGTAAGTTCCTTCAGCTAACAGATAATCTGCATCGAACGCTTGCGTTGCACCCGCATCCTGTTGCATCGCGTATTCAAGATTGTAGGTAAAAGTTTCACCCACCGTACCCTGCCAACGCGCACCGAATGTATCACTGGTCAGACCAAATTGAGCGATGGGATTTTCCACATCCAGTAAATAGGCGTAACCAATCAATTTACCTGCATCAAAGCCGGTATAGCTGGCATTTAACACATGGCTATTCATATTTACATCACCCAATCCTGCATTAGCTTCACCAAAAACACGATTCACATTTTTGATGTACGCATAGGTAAAATTGGTATAGCGAATTGCTTTGTTGGTGAGCGAGACACCATCGTAAGTCTGCTCGTTCTGGCGCCAACCCACATTACCGATAAAACGGGAGTTATCGAGAACCAAACGCTGGCGACCATATTTAACTTGATTGTTAAATGTGGTGTAGGAAATAAAACCTTGATTAACTTCAGTACCGATCGGATCAGCAATAATCGCTTTATTGATGTTCAATGGATCATTTCCAGCCGTGCGATAATCGACTTCATTCGTCATCTCGCTCACGTTATCCATTTCTGCTGTAAAACCAAAACCATTCCATGCGCCGGATTGATAAGACAAACGCGATCTGGTTGTCCAGGCATTCGCTTCTTTCTCGCCAGTTTTGACTCCCTTCGCACTCAGAACATCTTCGGTTACATCTTCATAGCGTGTGCGAAAATTTACCTTGATCACACTGCCCTGCTGCATAGATTCAGTAAATGTTTTTGCTGAAATACTTGGAGCAGCACAAAGCAGCGAACTTGCCGCCGCAACAAGAAGATGAATCGTATTTTTTTTCATAGAGCCTTCTCCAAAGATTTTCATAAATGTGTGTGGTTTATCTGCACGCTACCAATAAATTTGCAAAGCAAAATCTATATTTGATATGCACTAAACAGCTTCTTCTATATTTGCGCGCATAATCTGGCGGTGACTGAAATGCACTACAGCAAGGCTTATGCCAATTGATTTTTTAAACCGGCGCTAAAGGATTATTTCATTATTAATCAACAGGATATAAAACCTTATAAAAAATATTCCTAAAAAGTATCAATTTTTTCGGCGCACCTTATAGGAACATAACAATTTTTAATGCGCCAATTAACAACAGACCGAAAAATAACATCGCACAATCAAAGAGCACATAAATGCACGCCACTTTTTTATGCTGCACAAACTTAAAGCAAAAGCAAAAAAAAGCCGCGCAATTTCTTGCGCGGCCAGTGTTAAGCGAGAAGAGCGAAATTAGCTGATTCTTACGCTGGCGCCTTGCGCCAAGCCCTTTTCAATGCGTACCTGCGAAAAAGTAACATCCAATTTGCCATTGGCGACAAGAGTGAATGGATCGAGAATAAGGGCAAACAACTCTTGTGGCGTGCGTTTCAAGCCAAAGTCAGTACCGGCATCCGGATAACATTTCAGATCCACCGATATGGTTTTCCAACCGGCTCCGACAATACCAGCCAGCTCTTGCGTTATATCGACCTGTGAGTAACAGGACGGCCCGCAACCAATACGCACCCATGCTTTATCCGCAGGAGCCGCATCGACTTTAATGTCAAACACGAGAGACGAATCGGATTCGTAGTAGTCACTCAACACTTGACGATTCAACGTCGAAATAGCGACCAAGCCTTCGCCTTCCCCATTCCACACCGCACGGCGCGCGTCCTCCTGCACATCGCGATCCACACAGGTGACAGTTAAGGTGGACACACTGGCAATATTGCCATTGAGCGTGGCTCGGTCGTTATTTTTACCTTCCAGAATAATGCCGTAGGCCCCAATCGGACGACGATTAAACAACTCCAATACCGCGGAGCTAGCCTCAAAAACTATCCCCTCTTCCGATAGTTCATCACCCAAGCTATCTGCATCGTCATAATTCAAACCAAAGCCGTAGGCGAATAATGGATCATAATTTTCATCACCAATATTTAACGTGCCTTGATCCGGTGATTTGGGCCATGAAAATGACAAGCGCCCTTTGACAGGATGATTAATCTTGTCATCGGCGTTTTTGAAGATCACATCCGCCACGCCCGCACCTTCAGTGCCTGGCTGCCAAATAACTGCAAAGGCATCGGAAGCATTAAGTTCGCGATTAACCCACATAGGGCGCCCAGTCACAAACAGGGCCACCACAGGAATCCCCTCGGATTTCAATTTCTTGAGCAATTCCAAATCACTGGTATCGCCCGCTTTTAACAATTGATGTTGAATATCACCCTGCATTTCTGCATAGGGATCCTCACCAAAGATAACGATAGCGACATCCGGTTTTTCACTATAGGAACCGTCAACACTCAGCGTGACTTTTCCACCTGCACTGGCAACGGCATCTTGAATGCCTGCCCATAGCGTCGTGGCGCCAGGGAAATCCGCCATAGTATTACCGGTACCTTGCCAGTTCACCGACCAACCACCAGTCTGTTTACTGATATTGTCGGCACCATCACCTGCAACGAGGATATTGGCCTTCGCAGATAACGGCAGGAGATTGTTTTTGTTTTTTAGCAAGACAATCGACTCACGTACGGCCTGGCGAGCAACAACACGATGCTCACGCGCCCCCAGCAATTCATCTTTACCGGCAAGTGGACGAGTTGATGGAAGACCTTTCTCCCACAAATTTGCTCGCAGCTTCACGCGCAATATACGGCGTACCGCATCATCTACACGTTCCATTGGGATAACACCTGTGCGCGCCTGCTCCAGCGTATTACGGAACAACTGCTTCCAATCAGGATCAGGTACCATAAAGATATCCAAGCCGGCATTAATCGCTTGGGGACAATTCAAGACTGTCGCACCAGCCACGAAACCGTGGCCATTCCAGTCGCCAACGACCAAACCATCAAAACCCATTTGGTTTTTCAGCACATCGGTCAATAAGTAACGATGCCCGTGCATATGCTCGCCATGCCAACTATTAAAAGACGCCATAACGCTTTGCACACCAGCTTCGATTGCACTGTAGTAACCGGCGGCGTGAATACGACACAAAGTCTCTTCATCGTCGAGACAATTGCCGCGATCAATACCGTTATGAGTACCACCGTCGGCAATAAAATGTTTTGCGGTAGAGATGACGCGATGCTTGGACAGGAATTCAGGATCCTGAGCATCGCCTTGCAATCCCTCAACCATCATGCCCGCATATTCACGCACGAGATCGGGATGCTCCGAATAGGATTCGTAAGTGCGCCCCCAACGGTCATCACGTGCTACTGCAACGGTTGGGGAAAAATCCCAATCTAACCCCGTTACCGCAATTTCAGTCGCAGTGATATGGCCGATTTCTTTAATCAATTCCGGGTTGCGCGCCGCACCCAGGGCGATATTGTGCGGAAACAAAGTCGCACCAACGATGTTGCCTACACCATGAACCGCATCGGTTCCCCACATGATGGGAATGGCCAATTTGCCATCACTGTCATCCATCGACGCCTGATAATAAGCATCGGCAATCGCTAGCCAATCGGCCGCTTTCGAATAGCGATTGCCGTTAGGTACGGAGCCGCCGCCGTTTAAGACCGAGCCGATGTGATAATCCTTAACGTCTTGTGGTGTCAGGTGGCGGATTTCAGGCTGGATCATCTGCCCCACTTTTTCCTCAAGACTTAATTGCGCGAGCAATTCTTCAATTTTCGCTTCAAGCGCTGGATCTTTTTTCACCTTGCTGGTGATACTGGGCCACTGCACGTTTGCAACCTCCGTAAGGGCATCTGATTGAGAGTTATTAAAATAAAGGCCGAAATCTAATTGCGCTTATTAGAAACGTATTGGCGCATGAACACCAATAAAAATAGCAGCAATGAGAACAAATGAACGGAAGAATCCCTGAGAGCCCCCGAATCTGCCAAATGCAATCGGGTAATTTGTGTGGATACTCAAATTGAGTACCTTTTTGGACATCATTTCTCTTATTGAATTGCACCATCGAAAGGCACGCAATCACTTCCACGCCAGCGCAAACTACTATTTGTTGACAGCGCTGTCAACAAATGCGGTGCCGGCTGCAGGTGCAAACCGAGACAGCACCTTAAAAGTCATATTTATCAGTGCCGCCGACAAAAAAACAATAAGATCTGAAGATATTGCAAACAGAAAGCTGATTCACTCCATTTGCTTAACGACCATAAAAAGTGAATTTCCGGCCATTCACTTTAATGGTATCCTCGCCCCACCAAACCACTACATTCACCCCACCCATAACTATTTGATCTTCTGTACATTAAAGAAGCTGAGGAGTCACATGAGCCTGTTACTGGTTGCAGATATCGGCGGCACCAATGGCCGTTTTGGACTGGTTGAATTTGACGCTGAAAATATCGGCGCAAATGGCCAGATTAACTACACTGCGGAGCGCCAAATCACACTCAAATGCGCTGACCATGCCGACATGGCCGCCATGATTAAAGCCTGCTGTGCGCAGTTTGGTATAGCAATTCCAGCCTATGCGTGTTTGGCGATTGCGGGTCCGATTGAGAATGGCCAAGCATCCATGACCAACCTTAACTGGAAGTTTTCTATTGATGGCCTGCGCGATCAGTTGGGCATGAAAACCCTTCACGTCATTAATGATTTTGCCTCCCTCGCCTACGCCGTTCCGTTCTTGCAAGAAAATGAATTGGTAACTTTGTACGAATCAAACAAATCAAATCCTGAAGCCCCCATTGTTGTGATGGGCCCCGGAACAGGTTTTGGTATGGCGGCACTGGTTCCCAGCCAAAACAATTGGAAAATTATTCCTACCGAGGGTGGTCACGCCAGCTTCGCACCTACCAATGAAAAAGAGCTCGCGATCAAATCCTTTTTGTTGAAAGAACAAAACCACGTATCGGTTGAAAATATTCTGTCGGGTGGTGGCTTGGTCACTCTTTATCGCGCACTCGCACACAATTCTGGTGTTGATGCGGAACACTACACACCCGCTGATGTCAGCACCAAAGGTCTCGCCAATGAAGACGCACTCTGCCGCGAAGCCGTATTGACTTTCTGCGATGTATTAGGAGAAGTTGCTGGCGATAAAGCGCTATCGGTTGGTGCGCGCGGTGGTGTTGTGATCGGCGGTGGGATCACACCGAAATTGGTTGAGTTGCTGCCCGAATCCCATTTTCTTGAGCGGTATAAAAACAAGGGCCCGATGGCGGGATATGTTAGCGACATTTCAATTCGGTTGATCGTGAATGATAAAGCCGCATTGGTTGGTTCTGCCGCCTGGCTAATTCACAACACACCTGAATTAAAAGCACATTGAATCGACTAGGTATCTTGCTGACGAAAAATGCACCCTCGGGTGCATTTTTTATTGAAGCTTCCAGTAAATCATTAATGTTTATCTTTAGGCTTAACTAAAGGCCCAGTAGATTCGCGCGCGATAATGCTTGAGCTGAGCATACTCGCTGGCAACTGAATTTCCTTACCCTTTAACTGTTTAAGCAACAAATCAGTCGCTTTTTTTGCCATCTGCCGAATCGGCTGACGAATAGTCGTCAAGGCCGGCCAGATTTGGTGTGCGACAGGTGTATCGTCAAATCCTGCTACCGATAATTGCGCGGGAATTTTAATTCCCATCTGATGAGCAACCATCATTACACCCGCCGCCATATCATCGTTGGCCGCAAAAATGGCGGTAGGCCGCTGGGCGTCAGCTAATAATTTTTTACCGCATAATTCTCCTGATTCAAACGAGTTTTCACCCTGCTCAACCAGATTTTTCAGCAGCGGCAAATCATTTTCGACTAAAGCCGCTTTATATCCTTCATAACGTAGCGACATAGCGCGGTGATCTGGATGGCCACAGATAAACCCGATGCGCGTATGCCCCAGAGCGATCAACTGGCACGTCATATCATAAGAAGCTTCTTCATCGTTCGTTTCAACATAAGGCGATGCCGATTTATTTTCCGTCGGCGCTACCCGTACAAACGGGATATTCATTTTTTTCAATAAATTAATAACATTCATATTGTCGGATAACGGCGGCGTCAGCATTACGCCATCAACACGCTTCTCCAAAATCATATCGGTCACGTCATTGATCAGATTAGGATCGCGGTGAATTGCCGGATGCACCAGTAACTCGTAGCGCTGCGGGCGACAAATTTCCAACACCCCCTCCTGGATATCCAGCACATAATGCGCACTCGGATGACCGTAAATAAGCCCCAACAGATAAGACCGGTTACCCGCCAAACTACGCGCTGATTGATTAGGGCGATAATCCAAGGCACTGATGGCTGCCTCAACTTTTTCGCGGGTTGCGGGGCGGACATTGGGCTCATTATTAACAACACGCGACACCGTTTTCATGGACACGCCCGCCAGAGCGGCCACATCATCGATAGTTGCTTTTGCCACAGGACTTACCTCAGTTGATTCTATCGCTACTGCAGTAGCGCATTATTGTTGATTGTCGGTGCGCGATTATCGGTTGATTTTTAGCGGGACAAATATGAGTCAAAATGACTACAAGATGAATGTTGCGCGCCTGATTGTAAACCGGGAACAAACAATGTGACAGCCTTATAGGCTTGGATTATAGTACCGCGCGCTTGACGCAGGCTTTTAATCGGCAATCGTCAATTTGAGACCACGACAACGACAGACCATTTTTATAACAAGAGGTAGAACCATGGCCAGCATTCCGCAAGGCTCATCAACGCAACACAACGGCACTGAAGAAAAAAACTACACAATTCCTCTCATTATTGTGACGATTTTGTTTTTCATGTGGGGGGCAATTACGTCGCTGAACGATGTACTCATTCCTCACTTAAAAGGCATATACAACCTTAGTTACGCTCAAGCCGCATTAGTGCAAGTCTGGTTTTTTGGAGCCTATTTCCTTGTCTCGATTCCCGCAGGCCTTTACGTTCGTAGCTTTGGCTACCAAAAAGGCGCGGTGACGGGATTGGTGATTGCAGCAGCCGGTTGCGCATTGTTTTACCCCGCCGCATCCAGTGGTTACTACTTCTTCTTATTTGCTTTTTTTATTCTGGCCTCCGGTATTACCGTACTCCAGGTTGCAGCGAACCCTTATGTCGCCGCTT
>CAIOHY010000073.1 GCA_903858205.1 uncultured Cellvibrio sp. | reverse complement strand
TGGATAACACCACTGCCGATTGGGATGGGCGTGCATCGGTTGGCGTTGTACTGGCTGCTGGCGGTTACCCTGATAGTTACGACAAAGGCGATGTTATTTCTGGCCTACCAACCAGTGAAATTGCTGGCGAAAAAATATTTCATGCCGGTACAACAACAAAAGACGGCAACACGGTAACCAATGGTGGCCGCGTACTCTGCGCAACAGCACTCGGTGATTCAGTACTGGAAGCCCAGCAGCGCGCATACCAACTCGCCGAAAAAATTAGCTGGAAAGGTATGTTCTATCGTAAGGATATCGCTTATCGCGCCATCGCCCGCGAACAACATCAGTAGGCCTCTATGCAAAGCCAATAAACGTTACAGTTAATAGGGACCTTCGGGTTCCTTTTTTCTTTGGCTGGAACTCCCTGTTTATTTTTTTGAAACTACAAAGGTTCATCCTCATCATCAATTTTTTGTAAACTCAATTCGCCAAAGCTGGTTGGCGGGGTCTTAGGTTGCGCTTGAGGTGTAACAGCGACGGCAGCTTCTGCTTTAGGAAGTGCGACACCCTCTGTTGCGAGTTTGATGCGCAAGCGCAAGTTATTGGGAGAATCCGCATTGGCAATGGCGTCATCAAAACTCACCTTCCCCGCCATATACAATTTAAAAATCGCACCATCAAAAGTTTGCATGCCGAGATTTTCAGATTTCTCCATAATCTCTTTTATTTCGGTAAGCCGGCTTTTTAAAATTAATTCCTGAATAGTTTTAGTGCCCAGCAGAACTTCTACCGCAGCACAGCGTTTTCCATCAACTGTCGGCAACAGTCGCTGTGATACAAACGCCCGCAGGTTTTGCGATAGCCCCATCAACAATTGCGGACGACGCTCTTCGGGAAATAAATTGATAATACGCTCCAACGCTTGATTTGAATTATTCGCGTGCAGCGTCGAGATCGCCAAGTGCCCAGTCTCTGCAAATTCGAGCGCGTGCTCCATGGTTTCGCGGTCGCGGATCTCGCCGATTAAAATCACATCCGGCGCCTGACGCAGCGTATTTTTTAATGCCGCTTTATAACTGCGCGTATCCACACCCACTTCGCGCTGATTGATCACGCTGCGTTTGTGTTTATGTACAAATTCAACCGGATCTTCAATGGTAATGATATGCCCACCGCTGGATGAATTGCGATGATCAATCAATGCCGCGAGCGATGTGGATTTACCCGAGCCAGTACCGCCGACAAATAGAACCAAACCGCGTTTGGTCATGATCACATCTTTTAATACCTCGGGCAGACCCAACGCATCGAACTGAGGTATATCGGTTTTGATATTGCGCGCAACTATCGCCACCTCATTGCGCTGTTTAAAAATATTGATGCGGAAGCGGCCAACGCCGTGGATGGAAATCGCCAGATTCATTTCCAATTCGTGCGCGAAAGCAATGCGTTGCTCTTCATCCATAATCGCATTGGCGATTGCCTCAATCTCACCCGGTTTAAACGCCTCGGTGGCGAGCGGTTTCAACACGCCTTGAAATTTCGCACAGGGCGGTGCACCGGTACTCAGGTATAAATCCGATCCGTCTTTTTTAGCGAGAACATTTAAATATTGGTCGATTGGGGTTGCCATAACTCACTCCTGCAAGGGCAAAACACTAGGAGGAGTATAGTCAGGATTGCCCAATGCGAGCGGCTAGAATCGCTAATCAACCGCCGCAACAAATGCGATTTCAACCAACATCGCAGGATCGAGCAATTCCACCTTTACACACGCGCGGGATGGCGCACAGCCCGCTGGCAACCAAGCCTCCCAGGCCTGGTTGAGAGTGGACACATTCTCTTTGTTGGTGATGTAGATAGTGGCTGAGAGCAGACAGGATTTATCGCTACCAATCGCACACAGCGTCGCTTCAGCTTGCATCAGGATCTGTGCAATCTGCTCTTCCATCGCACAATCAGTATTGTTAGGGACTTCTACAAAATGAGCGATGCCGCCATACACAGTGGCATCTGACCAGCGCGGTGACGGATTCAAACGTTGAATATTCATGCAGGGTTTTCCGATTGGGTGTTTGCAAATGGAATCTGGCGCCTATAATAGCCGCCTTTTGTGCCCCACCCAATTTTAATCACCCACTACAAAGCGACTCGATTCATGGCATTAACTTCCATCATTGCGCACCGTATTTATCGTCACTCGCCCGGCAGTACCTTCGAATTGCAATTGCGCAATGAGGTATTTGCCAGTGATGGTAAATTGGAAGAGCTGGCCTACGAACTAAAGACGCAATTTATCCGCAAGGGTGGCAAGAGTTACGGACGATTTTCGGATGAGCTGGGCGAGTTTCCCCTGCCCGCTTGGCTGCGCGATTATCGTGAGGAACGTTTAAGTTTTATCAGCTTCACGCACAAGGCGATGCAGCAATTCCAGCAGGCACTGGAGAAAGCCGAATCGCTGCTCGATGCCTATGTATTTTTTGTGGAAGAGAGGCTGGAAGTCGGCGATACACTGAATGTGTATTTGGTGGAGCACCAAAGTGGGCTTTATTTGGATGGTGAATTAACGATGGATAATTCACTCTTTCTCGACACCAGCGGCTTTACTCTCGCCGCCAAAATCCAACTTAACGATTGGATCTCGGGCGATTCAAATACCTATTTGACGCTGATGCGCTCACGCAGCGACAAAGATATCGCGGATGCATTCACCCAATTTATCGCCTTTACAGATAAGCAGGACATAAAGCAAGAGACTGCAGAGTTTTTACAAATCGTCGATAACTTCAGTCAAACATTGGATGAAACCACGGCGAAAATCACACGCAGCAAAGTAGTGGATTACTGCCTTGAGCAAAACAAGGCAGGCAAACCGGTCACGATTGCTGCGCTTTCGAGTAATCTCGCCGAAGAGGTAAAGAGTTATGAGCCCGAGCGATTCGTGCGCTATGTTGAAGCCAGCAAACCAGACATCAAGCCCGAATTTATTCCCCATGCAGGGCAAATCCGCAGCTACGTGCGCATTAGTGGGCGCAATGACTCATTAAGTATGAGTTTTGCCTCTGAATGCCTTGGGCGGGAAATTGAGTATGATGCAACAAATGACGTACTAACGATCAAGAACCTGCCGCCATCCCTGAAAGCACGCTTGATCAAACATTTAAAAGAAATGCACTAGTTAACCCAAAAAACCTCTGTATCTTATTAACTATTTCAGCAACCCTGAATTCAACGCTTGAATTTTGGGGCCGACAAGTTTTTCTGCACTTTTACGCAAATCGTCCAGAGAAACTTTGCGTAACTCCATTAAATCGCGCGTCACATTATCAATGTTGTATTTATTGTTGCTGCGTTTACGAATCTCTTTATCCAGCTCATCCAAGAGCACAACCGCACGTGCTGTTACCGGCCCAGTAGATTTACTTTTGCGTAGATGTTTTACCTCGGCGCCCCACTTGGCTAAATTTTTAATAATCTTACTGCGTCGCGATTTGGTCATACCGTTAGCGCGATATAGCAATTCAAACGAATAGAATTCCGCAAGACCTTCAGCAATCCAGTCATCATTAGTGTCCGAGGAAGATACGCCACTAATACGTGTCACCATATGGGTTAATTCGTGTAATAACGGACTAGTACCGTTTTCGCTTACTAGTGGACGATCAGAATGCAAGAACAATGAATTTGATGCAGATAAACCACCTCGCCACATAGGATCACCAGCACCGACGACTAGTAATTTTTCTGGCGTTTTTTTAAAGGCAGAATGAACTTCCGGCCATACAAAATTGAAAAATGTCAGCGAGTCCATACGTTGAATTTTTTCACCTTTGGGAGCACTAACGGCTATCGACGTTTTGGAAACATTGGCCCTTCGAGTTCCGATATCTCCCGCAATCATCCAGCCTGTTGGGCGATCAAAACGGCGATCTGGATTATCGATTGTAAAAGTATTCCCTTTTTTCCTTTGCCAACCGGTTTCGATCCCGCCCCAACCCTCTGGCAACAGGATATCCATAGATGCTATCGAATAAGCGCCAGTAGCTTCAAATGTATGAACTGCAGGAATCAAATCATCACCACGAAATATCGCCCACTTATCAGTGACAAGTGCATCAAACTTACCCGCATCGCGCTTGTTAGTTAGCAAAACAAAATACGATAGTTGCGCACCTTCTTTTGGCAATATCCAATCAACCTGCTTACCCGTAATAGTCAATTTCCCGTTTGCGCGAATGTTGGAATAGATTCCGCGGTTATTACTAAACCGTAGATGTTTTAGAAGTTCGCCCTTATCAACACTAATTGATACTAGTGCTCCCTGCTTAAGCGGATCAAACACGACTTGATATACCAATTTGTAGGCAAGCTCTTGCGAGACTATTTCGCCTGCCACCACCTTTATGCCAAACGTCATCACGGCAAGCAAATACACTAGTTTTAAAAGAAACCAGCGCCTTTTCAGAAAAAATAACATGGCACATAAACCTCGCTGAATATTAAGCTGCCTTCATTGAACGCATTTTAATTGATATCTGTCCACTACAACGCAAATACCTACTATGACCAAGCTGATTAGATCAAATTAATCGTCGAATGATGAGTGTTACTGTAGTCAAATTCCTACAAACAATTAAGCTTTTTGCGACTATTCCATCCACGCCAATAAAACGATAATGATCACATCAAGGACGTAAAGAGATACACCATCGTCAGGATCGACTACTGGATTTAAAAATAGAAGGACCTTTGGAACAGAGGATTGCATGATTGATTCAAAGGAAATGAATATCCAATTCAAGGAAAGGTCAAAGGAATATACACCAAGGGATTTGGGACAACGGGCACGGACTGACAAAGGATCTAGTCGCCGCCACAGTAATACATAAGGAACTAAATCAGGATGTGCTCATACGGAATGTGAAAAGGATTGACACTGATATACTTGGATTTTCAGCAGGATGCTGAGGTAACCGAAAGGCTACTTATTCCAATATTGGACGTGCTATGGGGCTTCTTTTACTTAGAAGCCCCTTTCTTTTTAAATGCGGGATAAAATCCAACAGAATTAAAAATTATCGTTGAGGAATTTTTGTGCCAATCTCGCTGCATCCGTACTACCAGCAGCAACTTCAGACAACAGTGATTTGGCTTTTGCCTTATCACCCATCAAGAAATAAACCTTACCCAAATCTAATTGAGCATCAGGTACTTTTGCTGCACTCGGGAAATTTGCGATCAATTCAGTAAACCAAGTTTTGGCTTGCGGATAATCTTTTTTCAGCATCGCAATTTTGCCCAACCAATAGTGGCTATTGCTTGCAAAATCACCATTAGGAAAACGATTCAAATGCTCCTTGAAAGCAGCAACTGAGCCATCAAAATCTTTTTGATTCAGCAAATCATAAGCCGCTTTGTAAACATCACTTTCACTGGCAGAATCAGGCAGCTGGGAAGCAGAAACAGACGCTGCTACAGGTACTGTAGCCGTAGGGGACGCATCTTCTATGCTTGCAGTACTAGTTACAGGACGCGCACCACCGCCGGATAAGCGTCGGTCGAGATCCATGTAGTTATCTAACTGCAATTGTTTGAGCTGTTTCAGCTCATAGGATTGCTCCTCAAGCAGACCACGCAATAGCGCTACTTCTTCTTGGAGGGCACGAATTTGGGAATAGACATCAGATTCAGCAGAGGCAGGCAGATCAGATTGAGCCACCCCAGAGCGAACGCTCTGAGGTGAAGACTCAACAACCCGTACTTGCGCCTGTAAGACTGGAGCTGAAGCAACTAAGACAACAGCAAGCAGATTTTTAAGCATACGGGCTTAGACTCTTAGTACTTAACTTCTACACGACGGTTTTGAGACCAAGAAGCTTCGTCGCTACCGGTAGCAGCTGGTTGCTCTTCGCCGAAGCTAACAACTTCCAGAGAAGAACCGTTAACGCCTTGAGTCACGAGGAAATCGCGAACTGCGTTAGCACGTTTTTCGCCCAGAGCCATGTTGTATTCGCGTGAACCGCGCTCGTCAGCATGACCTTCCAGACGTACTGCAACTGAAGCACCTTTCAGCTTATCAGCGTGAGCCAACAGAACAGCGCGGCTTTCAGCAGTCAAGGCGTATTGATCAAAGTCGAAATAAACAACGCTTGACAGAGTAGCTTCTGAGGAAGAACTGCTAGTGGTTGCACCACCAGTAGTTGGGCCTTCGGTACCAGCGTTGTCGCTGCTTGAACAGCCAACCAGGAAAGACATAACAACAGCCAGAGTAAGACCTTGCTTGAGTGCTTTGGTGATCATGTGTGTGTAACTCCAATGAAGTTTTGATCTAGTTAGAACGGGGATTTAATTAAAGAATGGCGACCATGCGGGTTCCCGCACATCACCCTGTTTCGGAGGCTGGAGGATTTTGACGCGCGCATCGAGAGACACAGCTGCCAACACTCCCTTACCACCAGAACGAGTCGCATACATCAGCATAGCGCCATTGGGCGCTATAGTAGGCGATTCATCCAAATTTGTCTCGGACAAAATGCGTAAATTGCCAGATTTTATATCTTGGGCAGCGATATGGTGGCTGGTGCCGGGGCGCTTGTTCAGCATAACCAAACTTTTGCCGTCTGGCGATACGCGAGCGCGCGCATTGTAATCGCCATCAAAGGTTACTCGCTCCTGCTGCATGCTCGCAAGATGAACCTGATAAATCTGCGGCTTTCCTCCACGATCAGATGTAAAGAACAAGGATGCACCATCAGCTGCCCACGAGGGCTCATGATCAATCGCAAAGTGATTGGTCACGCGAGTTAATTGACGCGTCAACACATTCATAACATAAATGTCAGGGTTACCATCTTTTGACAACGCCATTGCCAACTTCTGTCCATCGGGCGACCAAGCTGGCGCACCATTCAAACCACGGAAATTAGTCATCTGCTGGCGTCTGCCGGTTGCTATATCCTGAATATAGATAGCGGGTTTGTTATCAACCTCAAACGATACATAAGCAACACGCTGACCATTGGGCGACCACACAGGAGACAGCACTGGGTAACGAGACTCCAACAGTAAGCGCGGACGGAAACCATCAATGTCTGACAACATCAAGCGATATTTTTGCGGCTTCTTGAACGCCTCAACGTAAATTAACTTGGTAGAAAAAATGCCGCGAATGCCAGTGATGGTTTCATAAACCTTGTCGCTGATATGATGCGCCATATCACGCAATTGCGCTTCTGTCCCATCCACAGTCAATTTGGCGAATACGCGTTTTTGTTGCACAACATCGAACAACTCATAGCTCGCATAGTAACGGCCTGCTTGTTGAGTGATCGAGCCAATTAATAAATATTCCGAGCCTAGCGCTTTCCAATCGCGATAATGCACCTCAGCTTCGGTGCGCGGAAAAGCAAGCATCCGCTCAGGATCAGTCGCTTCAAACTGACCAGAAAACTCCAGATCATTACCGACAATTTTGCCAATATCTTCCGGCAAACGACCACCTGTCCAAGCGAAAGGCACAACCGCTATCTTGGTAGGATTATCAACTCCCTTGGTAACAAAAACGATGTTCTGGGCGCTTGCGGAAATCGCAAACACGAACAGAAATGCACTGATTATGTATCTCACTGACGTAAATCCTCTGGATTAAAGGCAAATTGGAAATGACGGAAATTTCTCTCGAAGACATCTATGGGAACATCTTTAATTTCTACGAATCGCTCTACTTTTTTGATCGCCTGTTCAGCCGCATTATCAAACGCAGAATTGCCACTGCTTTTAGCCAACTGAACACCAATAACCTGACCGTTAGGAAGCATATCTATATTAAACACCGCTATCATGCCCGCGCGTGCGGAAGGCGGACGACTCCAATTCTGTGCGACACGCTCTGACAATAATTCGTTGTAACTTTTCACATTTGCATCGTCATTAGACTCAGCAATATGCTTTGCTTCCAACTGACGAGCCGCCTGTATACGACGCTGTTCCGCTTGAGCTTCTTGCTCGCGCTTGGTTTTTTTCAAAGCCTCGGCTTTGCGTTGCGCCTCTTCCTCTGCTTTTTTCTTTTTTTCGGCCTCGGCCTTAGCAGCCTTGGCTTTAGCTACTTTTGCTTGTTCATCCTTAATTTTCTGCTGCTTTTGTTTCTCAGTCTCTGCCGCTTTGGCTTGCTGCTCTTTCTGGCTTTGCACTAATGCTTCCGCCTCTTTGCGGCGCTGCTCGTCTTGCTTTTTGTTGTTCTTTAAATCTTCGTAGGCCTTTGAATCCAACACCTGCTCTTTAGTTTGCTGCGGAGCCGCTTTTGCCTTTGGAGTGAGATCAACCAAAGTAGCAGTCACATAATGCGGCTTTTGAGGCTCTTCATTAGATTTGAGGAAATCCCAATTACCCAGAAAAAGAACCAACAAAGTGCCGTGCAAAAAAACACTCAGAAATGTTGGTAGTGAAAACGATTTTTCCAACTTCATAAAAAACCTAGCGCGGCGGCTCCGTAATCAAGCCGACAGAGGGAGCTCCAGCCAGTTTTAATTCGCCCATTAAATTAACGATAACTCCATACTCGACTTTTTTGTCGCCTTGGACAAACACCAGAGTGTTGGGTTTTTCTGCTAGAACTTTACTGACGATAGATTTAATCTCTGCCAGCGGGCGCGGTTTTTCGGGATCTCCCGCCAAATCAATATAAAAACCACCATCAGCCTTAACCGAGACAGTGATAGGCTCATCCTCTTTGCTCTCAACGGGTTCCGAAGCAGCTTGCGGTAATTCAACCTTAATACCTTGGGTCATCATGGGTGCTGCAATCATAAAGACGATTAACAACACCAACATAACATCGATAAGCGGAACCACATTGATTTCCGCTTTGAGTTTCTTTTTGATCGGTGGTCCAAATCCAGACATTTTTTTAACCTGTTTCTTAATAAACGTAAAACAGCGTTACTTGCTGTGAACCTGGCGATGCAAAATTGCAGAAAATTCTTCTGCAAAAGTACGATAGTTACTTAACAAATTTTCAGCGCGCGCCGAAAACTTGTTGTAGGCCAACACCGCTGGGATAGCGGCAAATAAACCCATCGCCGTGGCGATAAGCGCTTCAGCAATACCGGGTGCAACAGTCGCGAGGCTTGGCTGGCCGGCGTTAGCAATATTCAGAAAAGACACCATGATCCCCCACACAGTCCCAAACAAACCTACGTATGGGCTTACCGAGGCAACACTGGCAAGGAAAGGTAAATTTTCTTCCAACTTTTCTTCCTCCCGCGCCAAGGCAACACGCATCGCGCGCATAGAACCTTCCATTACCGCATCGGAATCGGCACCCGCTTGTTGGCGCAGGCGGGTAAATTCTTTAAAGCCAGCGCGAAAAATGTTTTCGATTCCCTCAACAACTTCATTGCGACCATTGCCTTGGCGATAAAGTTGGTTCAGGTCAATTCCCGACCAGAATTGCTTTTCGAAAAAGCTAAATGCTGCCGATGCCTTACGCTGATAAATTTCGCGCTGAAAGATCATCACCCAGGAAATGACTGAAGCCAAAAATAAAATCACCATGACCATTTGTACTAAAAAGCTGGCCTCAAGGATGAGGTGCAGTATCGACAGGCTTTGCTTGGCTTCTGGCATAGTAATAATTAACTCTTTTCGATTTGACTGTGGAAAAATTGATCAAGCTGATGTTGCATGTCAGCGGGGAGCGCACTCGGCTTCATGGAAGCAGCATCAACGCAGGCGATGCGGATTAGCCCTTCACACAACAGCTCATCACCGCGCAACACAAGCTGCTTAAACTCGACATTAGTACGCGCCAACTTCTCAATCCGTGCTGTTACTTGCAATTCATCATCGAGGCGCGCGGGGCGACGGTAGTTAATTTGCGCCGAATGTACAACCAGCAACAACCCACCATCCAAAATTGCGGGCTTATGATATCCCAAACTACGCAAAAATTCTGTACGGCTGCGCTCCATGTACTTGAGATAATTGACGTAATAAACGATACCGCCCGCATCTGTGTCTTCAATGTAAACTCGGACCGGGATACTGAATGAATTCATAACTAGCTTATTCCGTTGAATCCTGTAACCGTTTTGGTATCGGCATACCGAAATACAAATAGGCATTATTGGTTAAAATTCGACCGCGCGGTGTGCGCGCCATAAAGCCCTGTTGGATAAGATATGGCTCAATCACATCTTCAATAGTTCCGCGATCTTCACTGATGGCTGCCGCCAAACTCTCGACACCGACCGGGCCACCATCAAAATTGTTCATCATTGCTGTAAGTAAACGGCGATCCATATGATCAAAGCCGCGCTCGTCAACGTTGAGCATATTGAGCGCGCTATCGGCCATTTGTGCACTCACAGTTCCGTCACCTTTCATTTCCGCGTAATCACGCACCCTGCGCAATAAACGGTTGGCGATACGCGGTGTACCGCGCGAACGCTTGGCAACTTCAGAAGCGCCCTCAATATCCATTTTCACCCCCAGAAGCGCAGAGGAGCGCGCGACTATGTGGGTGAGATCCGCGACATTATAAAACTCCAGACGCTGAACAATACCAAAACGGTCGCGCAAAGGTGATGTCAGCAAACCCGCACGCGTGGTTGCTCCGACCAACGTGAATTGTGGTAAATCCAATTTAATCGAGCGCGCTGCGGGGCCTTCGCCGATCATGATATCCAGTTGGAAATCTTCCATCGCCGGATACAGAATTTCCTCCACCACCGGGCTCAAGCGATGTATCTCATCGATAAACAACACATCACCCGGCTCAAGATTGGTGAGCAGCGCCGCCAAATCACCTGCTTTTTCCAACACAGGGCCAGAAGTACTTTTGAGTGAAACATTCATTTCGTTGGCGATAATATTGGCGAGCGTTGTCTTACCCAACCCGGGCGGACCAAATACCAGTGTGTGATCCAATGCCTCACCGCGTTTTTTTGCCGCGCCGATAAAAATTTCCATCTGCTCACGCACCGCCGGTTGCCCGACATAATCGGCGAGCGATTTAGGTCTTACGGTGCGATCAAGATGGTCTTCGCGCTCTTTGGCAGCGGGCGCTATCAAGCGATCCGTTTCAATCATCGTTAATTAACCCAGATGAAAATTATCCAGCGATAGCACGCAACGCCATGCGAATTAACTCTTCGCTCTTGGCGTCAGGCTTCTGTTTGGCAGCGAGCGAAATCATTTTCGCGGCGTCTACCGGTTTGTAGCCCAGTGCGATCAGGGCGCTCTCCGCTTCGGCAAATACATCATTATCGCTAGCGATACTTTGAATTTCACTGTGCGCCAGTAAATCGCTCTGCGGCATATCCCAATTTTTCAAACGGTCGCGCAATTCAATGACCAGCCGCTCCGCGGTTTTTTTGCCGATGCCAGGGACTTTGGTCAATGCGGTGATATTGTCATCGCGCACGCAGCGGGCGATATCATCCGCCTCCATGCCCGACAAAATTGCAATCGCCAATTTGGGTCCAACGCCATTTACCTTAATTAAGGTGCGAAATAGGGAGCGGTCGCGCTGCTCTGAAAAACCAAATAGC
>CAIOHY010000072.1 GCA_903858205.1 uncultured Cellvibrio sp. | reverse complement strand
TGAATGTCAGATTTAAACAAAGCGATCATTAACGCCCTTGAAAACCTCAAAGGCAAAGACATAGTGACGCTCGATGTGCACGAACTCTCCGATGTGATGGACACCCTGATTATTGCCAGCGGTACCTCCAGCCGTCACTCGCGTTCTTTGGCGGAAAACTTGGTCGAAGAAACAAAAAAAGCGGGCTTCCGTGCCCTTGGCATTGAAGGTCTGGAGACTGGCGACTGGGTGTTGGTGGACTATGGCGATACAGTGGTGCATGTGATGCAACAAGAAGCGCGCGATTACTACGAGTTGGAAAAACTTTGGTCGATGAAACCGGCCAATCGCGACAAGCCAATTGGCGGCTGATAAATACTCGTTATGCGTATTCGCATTATTGCTGTGGGCACAAAAATGCCTGATTGGGTTGAAGCTGGCTACGCAGAATATGCCAAACGTATGCCGCGTGATGTCACTGTAGAAATGGTGGAGTTGCCTCTCGCCCAGCGCAGCAAAAACAGCGACATCGCCAAGGCGATGGAGAAAGAAGGCGAGGCCATGCTCGCGATGATTGAGAAAGGTGGCAAAGACGAGCAGGTGATTGCGCTTGAGGTGAAAGGTAAACCCTGGAGCACTGAGCAACTTGCAGAGAATCTCGCCGGGTGGAAAATGAGCGGATCAAATTATTCATTATTGATCGGCGGCCCTGATGGTTTGGCGCCGGCGTGTTTGGCGCTGGCAACCATAAAGTGGTCGCTCTCGCCGCTCACCCTGCCTCATCCGCTGGTGCGTATTTTGGTGATCGAACAGCTCTATCGGGCCTGTACGATTTTGCAAAACCATCCGTATCACAAATGATTAGGTCGCTAAGGCGAGATTAAAAAACCTACAACAAAATCAATCCTGATTTATACGAGTTCCCGAACCGAACATGCAAGAATCCCAGCAGTTTAAAGATCACCAGCGCGAGGCAAAATTATTTCGCAGTCGCGTAGTGGTGATGGCGGTATTTATGCTGTTGCTGGTGTCCGTCCTGGTTTATCGCTACTACGATTTGCAAATTGTTAATTACGAAGAGTATGCCACCCAATCTGATCGCAACCGCGTGCACGTTCAGCCAGTTCCTCCGACGCGGGGTTTGATTTTTGATCGCAATGGCGAACTGCTTGCCGATAATAAAGCGAGTTTTACCCTGTCTGTCGTTAGCGCCGACGCAACAGAATTAAACAATACCGTTGAATTGCTGAAAGGTCTGATTGAAATAAGCCCCTCGGATTTAGGCAAATTCTATAAGGCGCAAAAACAACGCCGCCATAAACTCGACCCAGTTCCCCTGCGTTATCGCCTTACCGAAGAAGAGATTGCGCGCCTTGCGGTTAACCAACATTTGTTGGAGGGCGTGGAGGTAAATGCCGAGTTGGTTCGCAATTATCCACATAAAGATATGTTTGCGCATGTTATTGGCTACACCGGCCGAATCAGTGAAAAGGAAATGAATGGGTTCACCCCCGAACAATCACAGCGTTATTCCGGTACCCACGCGATAGGCAAAATTGGGATAGAAGCCAGCTACGAAGATGTGCTGCTCGGTGAAGTGGGCAGCCAGAACGTCGAGACCAACGCCCGTGGTCGCGTCATGCGCGTACTGGATCGCATCGATTCGAAACAGGGCAGCGACTTGCGCCTTCATTTGGATGCGCGTATGCAAGAAACTGCAGTTGCTTCGATGCGCGGTCGCCGTGGAGCCGTGGTGGCGATTGATGTGAAAACCGGCGGTGTACTAGCGGCGGTCAGTTACCCCGGTTTTGACCCCAATCTATTTGTGACCGGAATCGGCTATCGCGATTACAAAAACCTCAACGAAGACATAGACACTCCGCTTTTTAACCGCTTTCTTCAGGCACAGTATCCGCCCGGCTCCACCATCAAACCCGTCATTGGGTTGGCGGGATTACATACCGGCTTTACCGATGTGAGCCGCGCTATTTCAGACCGGGGCGTGTTTACCTTGCCCGGCAGTTCCCGCCTTTATCGCGATTGGGTGTTGGCCAGAACCGGTGGCGGCCACGGCCGCGTGGATCTTAAGGCGGCGATATCCCAATCTTGCGATACCTATTTTTGGGATCTGGGTAATCGCATGGGCATCGACAATATCAGCAGCTTTGGCTCCCATTTTGGGCTCGGTAATCTCACCGGAATCGATATTCCCAGTGAGCGCAAAGGTTTGTGGCCCTCGCGCGAGTGGAAGCGTGCGGCGCGGCGCGAGGCCTGGTATCCCGGCGATACGGTTAATGTCTCTATCGGGCAAGGCATGGTGCTGACAACGCCTTTGCAATTGGCAGTAATGACCACCACCATTGCCAATCGCGGTATCCGCTACCGGCCGCAATTCATCCAAAAGATTGGTGATCAAGTCCATGAACCCATTATCGATGAGATTTTCGAAACCAAACCCGAATACTGGGATGCCATCATCGAAGGTATGGAAGAAGTAATGCACGGTGCGCGCGGCACGGCACGGCGTGTATCCGAACGCGCTGAATACCGCATGGCGGGTAAGTCGGGTACCGCCCAGGTGGTAGCGATTGCGCAAAACGCCAAATACAACTCGGCGTTGCTTAAGGAGCGTCACCGCGACCACGCACTGTTTGTGGCCTTTGCCCCGGTTGAAGCGCCGCAAATTGCGGTTGCGGTAATGCTTGAAAATGCCGAGGGCGGCTCCAGTCAAGCGGCACCCGTTGCGCGGGCGATGATGGATGCTCACATTCTTGGCTATTACTTAAAGGCCAATGAATTTGTTCCTCCGCTGGGATTCCATCATGCGGCAATTATCAAACGTGCAAACAATTACATCGCTGAGCGCAAAGCAGCACGGGAAGCCAAAGAGGCAGAGTTAGCGGCTAAGGCGGCTGCGCAGGCTGCCAGCTCTTCGTCTTCAATGGCCAGTGAGGCAGCTTCGGAGCCTACTCATGAGTAAACAGGATTTTCTGCGGCGCATGCCCGAGGCCGGGAGCGCATTCAGCCGTCGTGCGCGCCTCGCCGAACGATTGCATATCGACTTCTTCTTGCTGCTGCTGTTGCTGTTATTGACGTTGATTGGCCTGACGGTGCTCTACAGCGCCAGTGGGCACAATTTGCCGAGCGTGGAAAAGCAGGGCACGTTTTTTATAATTGCCTACGTCACCATGTTTATCGTTGCGCAGATCCCGGTGGAATTTATGCGGCGCATGGCGCCCTTCGCCTATGTCGGCGGCGTCTTGTTATTGCTGGCGGTGACTATTTTTGGCGATATCTCCATGGGCGCCCAGCGCTGGTTGCAGATTGGCAGTTTCCGCTTCCAGCCATCGGAAATTATGAAACTCGCCATGCCGATCACTGTCGCCGCCTACCTCAGTCGCGGCTTTTTGCCGCCGCGATTCACGCAGATTATTGTTGTGCTGGGGCTGATTGGATTGCCTACAGCGCTGATTATCGAGCAGCCGGATTTGGGCACCTCTATTCTGGTGGCCACTTCCGGCATTATGGTGCTTTTTTTCTCCGGTTTACTTTGGCGTTACATCGCTGCAGCTGTTGTAGTTTTCGGCGCAAGCCTTTGGCCGATTTGGCATTTTATGCTGCATGATTACCAGCGCCAGCGGGTGTTGACTATGCTTGATCCTACACAGGATCCGCTGGGAACCGGGTGGAATATTATCCAATCGAAAACGGCGATTGGTTCGGGCGGATTATCGGGTAAGGGGTGGATGGAAGGTACTCAATCGCGCCTGGATTTTCTCCCCGAGGGACACACGGATTTTATTATCGCGGTCATGTCAGAAGAGTTCGGTTTGCTCGGCGTTATCATGCTGTTAATTATTTATGCGATGGTCATAACTCGCGGTTTGATGATTGCGGTGAACTCGCAAAGCAGTTTTGGCCGATTGCTCGCCGCCGCCGTTAGCTCGACATTTTTTGTTTATGTGTTCGTTAACATGGGTATGGTGTCGGGCATAGTGCCGGTGGTTGGCGTACCCCTGCCGCTGATCAGCCAGGGCGGTACCGCAATAGTTGCGCTATTCGCTGGTTTTGGTTTGTTGATGGCGATTGCCACCGAGAAAAAACGAGTAATGACTCCACAAGCGTGATTGGTGCCTTGCCTATTGTCAGGCCGAGTGCGCGTTTTAAAAGAGGTTTTATGTTGTCTTTCTGTTACCGATTTTCAAAAAAATGCCTGAGCGTTTTAGTGGGCGCAGGCCTGAGTGCCCTTGCAGCCGCAGATTACAGCCAGCATCCACTGGCAGCTGGTTTTGTGGATGAAATGGTGCAGCAACACGGCTTCACCGCCGACGAGATTAACCAGTGGTTGAGTAAAGCAGAAAAGCGCCAGCCGATTCTGGATGCGATTGCACGTCCTGCCGAAAAATCGAAAACCTGGAGAGAATATCGCCCAATTTTTATTGTGCCTATGCGCATCACCAATGGTGTTGCATTCTGGAATGAGCATCGCGCGGCCTTGGCTCGCGCCGAAAAAGAATATGGCGTTCCCGCTGAGATTATCGTTGCCATTATCGGAGTGGAAACCAACTACGGCAAAAACACTGGCAGTTGGTATGTGATTGATGCGCTCACTACCCTCGCATTCGATTACCCGCCGCGCGCGCCGTTTTTTCGTTCTGAATTGGTGAATTACTTTATTCTCACGCGCGAGCAAAAACATGACCCGCTGGAATTCAAAGGCTCTTACGCGGGCGCGATGGGCTATGGCCAATTTATGCCGTCGAGTTATCGTAATTTTGCAGTCGATTTCAGTGGCGACGGTTTTACCGATATCTGGAATAACCCCACCGATGCTATCGGCAGTGTTGCCAACTATTTTAAGCAACACGGTTGGCAAACCGGCAAGGCCGTTGTGGTTCCGGCAAAGCTGACTAAATCGCGTGAGACTTTATTGACCAATGAATCGTTTAATAAAGTAGTCCCACCGGTCATTAAAGTGAGTGAGTGGAAAAAAGCCGGTGTTGCGCCAACGGCGAAAATTGCTCGCAACCAAGCGGTGATCGCAATTGAGTTTGATGGTATTAATGGCTTGGAATATTGGTTCGGCTTGCAAAATTTCTACACGATTACCCGTTACAACCGCAGCCCAATGTACGCCATGGCCGTGTACGATTTAAGTTTGGATCTCAAACAGGCTATGCGTAAAGCTGACCAACAATCAGCGGGAGCTGTGCACTAATGCTGTTGATGATCCGCTCTGGCGCTACCAACAAGATACAGAAAAGAAATATCGCACTGGTGTTTATCTGCTGTGTTTTATTGGCGGCCTGTTCGGGTAATAAACCCAAGTCCGGCAAATCCAGCGAGCCATACAACCCCAATGATGGTCGCTATGAACACGATAAGGATTTTGGCCCGAGCGAAGAAATTGATATGTCGCATGTGCCGGATGCAGTCCCACGCTATGAAACCCGCACCCGTGCGGGCAATAAAAATCCTTACACGGTACTCGGTAAAACCTATCACCTGATTAAAGATGAAAGTTCCTATCGCGAGCGCGGTTATGCTTCCTGGTATGGCAATAAATTTAATGGTCACAACACATCAAATGGTGAGCGCTACGATATGTATGCCATGACCGGCGCGCACAAGACCTTGCCAATTCCCTCCTATGTGCGTGTAACCAATTTGGACAATGGCAAAAGCGTTGTTGTACGCATTAATGATCGCGGCCCCTTTCATCAAGGGCGTATTGTGGACTTGAGTTACGCCGCCGCGCAGCGCATTGGTATTCACAAAACTGGCACCGGCAGGGTTGAAGTAGAAATTGCGCTGCCTGGTGATGCCGCACCTATCCCGCGCCGCGCCGATAGCAAAACGCCGAACAATCTTGAGCCAGCGCTGCCAGCGGGTACCTATCTTCAATTGGGCGCGTTCAGCCAAAAAGAATCTGCGACGCAATTTGCAGCGAGCGTGGGCAGCAAATTAACTTATCCGGTAACTATTAGTTCTGCAGCGCAACCCAAACAGGTTCATCGTGTACGCGTCGGCCCATTTAAGGACGCAAAAAGTTTGCAGGATGCTCGCGACCAATTGGCGCGCATTAAAATTTTTGAAGCGCACGTGGTGTATCAATAAATCTTGCAGCGCCTGCGCATGAGATTCAGATTTGATTCGCGTCGCTGCTTTACTGTTACAATTCGCCTATTCAAATTTTCTTTATCATTTCGTTTTATAGAGTGTTAATCACCATGATTAAAAAATTATTTGTCAGTATCCTGCTGGCTAGTTCAAGTCTCAGCTTTGCGCAGCAGCCAACCACATCAGTTCCATCGGCCACTTTGCCTACACCAACTCCCGGTCAAGTTGTCGAAC
>CAIOHY010000071.1 GCA_903858205.1 uncultured Cellvibrio sp. | reverse complement strand
TTGCTGGAGCATGTAACCAATTTTTGGGTTCGGTCCTCGTACCGGCCGTCCATCAACTAGAACTTCGCCTCCGGTGGGCATGAGAACACCAGCTATGAGCGACAACAGCGTACTCTTACCGCAGCCACTCTGGCCGATTATGCTTACAAACTCCCCTGTCGGTATCTCAATCGAAATATCTGACAGCGCTTCGGTCTCACTCGCAGAAGTGAAATAACGCAGACTCACATTGCGGATAGAAACTTTTGCGGGAGGTATTGTGGACATCACGGAATTTGCGTGAGACGCAGCAGGGATGGACGGATTCACTTAACGGGCCTTCTTTACTTAGCCTTACGGGCAAAATCCATATTCAGGATTTCATCAACTTTCACCCTCTTTGCGTTTTCTAGTACCCGACCGTTTACTAAAACGTCCTGAAATTTGATCATTGCCTGAGATTCAATAACTGGTGTAGATTTCCAGATCTTGAGCGTCCGGTATCGCTGTACCGCAGAAGCAAGAATCTTCTCGTCGACTCCAGGGAAAAAATCTTGTAAGGTCTTGGTCAAGTCGGGAATCGATGCTGTTAGTGTCCACTGCTGAGCCTTGTAAATTGCATTGCTCCACTTCTGCAGCACGTCTGGATTGTCGCGGGCATATTTGTCTGTCGCCACAAAAACTGTATAGTCAACGGGGCCAATGTCTGCACCAACCGACCTGGCCACGAAAGCGATACCATCACGCTCCATCGTCGAAACATCTGGCTCCTGAAAAATCCCGAATTGGTTCTGCCCTGAAATCCATGAGCCACCACGTGCTGGGATTGCAATATTGTTGGCAATATTGACGTCACGCTGAGGATCGACGCCGTTCATGCGCATCACCTCCTCAAGAAACAACGTTGGGGTACTGCCCGGTCGCCAACCCAAGACGTCCTTCCCCTTCAGCATTTTCCATTCGAAACTGGCCATTTTCTGGCGAGACATTAAAATAAAACCGTCGGTTGCGGTAAGTCCCGCAAAGATTTTAATTTTAACTGGCGACTCACTGTTATGTACATACACAGCCACTTCAGGGCCTACTAACGCGATGTCAGCACCATTCGACAAGAGCGCTGCAGTCGCTTTATCACCCCCTTGCGCAGTTGTCATCGTGACGGAAAGTCCTTCAGCCTTAAAAAAACCACGTGAAATTGCCACGTAGGCAGGCGCATAAAAAAGCGAACGAATCACTTCTGAATAACGTACGTTCTTAACCTGCGCCTGAGCAACAGGTGAAGAGATTATTGTTAGGCTGGCAATCAACGCAAGTGAAAACGTGAAAACATTGGTTCGGCGAGCAAACATCAAATATTCCTCCGATTTATTTATTGAAACTACTAAAAAAATGCCGCCAACACACAGAAATCCTTATCACTTTACCTACCCTACATTGAATCCTAATCAAGTAAGAATTGGCTAACCCTGTTTCCTAGATCGCAATTCCAATTCAGTCAAAAGGTCATAAAACAAATTCTATTGCCTTGAGCTATTCCAATATCGGAGAGGTGCGCACCGATCTTCTTGGTGTAGAAATCGAGCACCTTTTCAAAGTCAAAACAAAAAATAACAATGTGACTTAGATACGCCTTATCTTGAACGATCACTCTCTCCCACAAAAATTATGTTGATCCGATCAACATGTCTGAGGCTGGACAGTAATGAGAGCGACTAAGGCTTATTAACGATAGTTTTGCCAAGTCTTTGGCGGATAACTTACCGGCTCAGCGCAACAGTACAGCAATTGCGGGTTGCAAATTGTGCGGTTGCACAAAACCGATGTTTCAACCGCGTACTGAGTTTGCGGGATATCTATGACCCAAGAACGATTGCCAAGGATAGGAGATCGAGGGGCACGCTTGGTCAGTCAGATGCTGGGTATCCGGCTTCGCGGCTGAGAAGGG
>CAIOHY010000070.1 GCA_903858205.1 uncultured Cellvibrio sp. | reverse complement strand
TCGATATCGATATCGTCGATTCCGGTGAGGCCGCGCTGCGCTACCTTGCGCGCCACGCACCGGCGGTGATTTTTATTGATCACCTGATGCCGGGTATCGACGGCTTTCGCGCACTGCAAATTATTAAATCCAACCCTGATACCGCGATGATCCCGGTGATTATGTACACCTCCAAAAGTGGCGATGTGTACACCGGCCAGGCACGGGCACTGGGCGCGCTGGATGTGGTGAGTAAAGACCGGATCAACGCCACAGATTTATCCAAAGTCATGGAGGCAATCCATATCTACCCCAGAGAAAATGCGCCCCGAAGCGATAGTGTTGAAAGTGCAGCGCTCATCTCGGCCGCTAATCAAGTAACTGCAAATGCGACCGAGGCGGCCTACAACAACTCACTGCAGAGTGGTGAGCATGAGCGTTCTGTGGAGCAAGCGCGCAATCTGGAATTGCGCTTAAGCCATATGGAGCACAGCCTCGAAGACAACCGCCGGTTTATTGCCTCGCGGGTTGTGCGCGAGCTGCAAGGGTTACGGCAAAATTTACGGCAGGAACTCGGCGATATTCTGCAACAGCAAGCAACCACCTCCGCACCTGCACCAAGCTCACAACCAACCGAAACAGCATCGTCCGGTTCAGGTTGGTCACGTTTGGCAATTGCACTGTCGATGGTCGGCTTGATCGGAATCGGTTATTTTTTACTGCTCATAAACCGTCAGCTCCATGACAACAAATTGCAACAAGATGCGATCAGCAAACAATTACAACAGGTCGCAGAGCACGCCACGAAAGAACCGGAAATGATTAGCCCGGCGCTGATCAATGCAGGAGTAACTCAGCCTATAAAGCCTTTGGCTCCAACCAACGACCGCTTACTCAACGACCTCGCCTGGACCTTCAATCAGAGTGGAGCGCTCGAATTTAATCAAAGCACCATAGATCCAAAACCTTTATTGCGTTTGCATGAGCTTTTACATCGTCTCGCCAGCAACGGCTTTAAAGGCACAGCAACGGTCAATATTTACGTCGGGGATTTTTGTGTCACCGTGGACAACATGGGTATGGCGCAATTAGCACCCACCAACAAAACCCTTGGTGACTGCATGCTCTCCAGCGAGATTTATACCATCGACCGTTTAATGGATGACTACACACGCGAAGTGTCGATGATCCTCGGCAACCTGACGCGCGACGTCAATGCAACCATCCAGATCGCACTCACCGCCGCACCCGGCTCAGAAACCTACCCCGAGCGCATTCCTACAGTAAACGCGCGCGACTGGAATCAAATTGCCCAGCACAATAATCGATTGGAGTTGGTGTTAACGGAAGAGATTGAACAGTGAGGCTCGCAGGATTAGAAGAATTCGATCTCACCAGTGTGAGTATCTTCACTTGAATCCAGCTCCTGTGGAGAAATTTTTTATCGACTCAACCCTAACCACTGGCTAACGCCAGTTAATCTGCGCAACACTAAAAATTCAATCACGACCAGTGAGATTAATGACATCGCCAATAACGGCAAAAAAATTGCCAAGCAAAGGGTGATTGCCACTACCGCAAATCCCACACGAGCTGGCATTGCCGGTGGTGCGCCTAACACGGAATCCGGTTTGCGTTTGCGCCATAAAATAAATCCGCTCACACTCATGAGTATTAATCCGGCGCAGGTAAGCACACCCAACACCAGATTAAACCAACCGAATAAATAGCCTTCATGCGCGGCTACGCCGATACCAATCGCGCGGTCCAATAATTTTTTATCGGAAAATAGCAATTGTTTTTCGATGGTGCCATCGGCACTGATCCAGGCATCAACACGTTCGGGGCGATTACCTGCTTGCGATGACGCTTTCCAGCTATTGTGATGGGCGTTGCTGATACTCAATTCTACCGGCGGCGCCAATTGGATTTTTTCGGCGGTGGCTAAAATTGCCGGCGTTAAATCAAATACATCGCTCGCTTGTGCGCGCCAGTGTTGATGCTCTTGTGCGCGGCTTTGCGCCCAATCCTGTTGTGCGGAAAAATCCAGCGCGCGCACTTCTTTTAGCGCAGCGCCCCACACCAGCGCCCAGGGTAATCCGGTCACCAATAAAAATAAGGCGAGTGACGAAATCCAAATACCGGTTACCGCGTGAATGTCACGCCAGAAGGTGCGGCTGCCTTCGCGCAAGCGCGGATAGATAACACCGGCCAAGCCCCTGGCAGTGCGCGGCCACCACAAATACACACCGCTAAGTAACAACACAATCGCCCAACAAGCCGCCAATTCCACCAACACTGAACCCACATTGCCCAACAACAATTCGCCGTGCAGGGTTCTGACAATATTCATCAGTGTTGCACTGGAATCTTGTTTGGCGAGCACCTCACCAGTGTAAGGATTCACAAATACTTGCCAATTACTATCGGCCTGCACATTCACCAACACCGCTTCATCGGCAGCTTGGGGCAAGCGATAACTTAAAAATTTTCCGTTGGGAATTGCAGCGAGTGCCGCTTGAATCTGTTGATTAGCAGCAAGGCGTTCGCCGGATATTGGCAGCGAATGGTATTGGCTTTGCTGCCAACTTTCGTAATGAGGTTTGAATAAATAAATTGCACCGGTGAGCGAGAGTGCGATTACAAACGGAATACAAAAAATACCCGCGTAAAAATGCCAACGCCAAATGGTGCGGTAAAGGGCGCGCGAATTTTTTGCGCTGCTCGTCTGCGGATTGGGATGAGCACTGACATTCATTTTTATGAAACCTTTTTCTGTTTTCGGAGATGGTTATGTTGCCCCCACATCCTTTTTTGAGCGGTGTTGC
>CAIOHY010000069.1 GCA_903858205.1 uncultured Cellvibrio sp. | reverse complement strand
CCTTTTTTTGAAGTCGAATCAGCATGGTGCGCACGGTTTTGGGGTGCCACTGCGGTGTAAACTCAGCGATTTGGTTGGCGGTTGCGGGCGCCTTATCCCACAGGATTTTCATTAAATCCCATTCGCTGCCTGAGAGTTGTAGGTCGTCGGTATCCATAGGCGCCTCGGCTGGATGATTGGGTGGGGTTATATGGATTACATCTGTAATCATTCGTCAAGATTACAAGTGTAATCCAAAATGTGCAAGTGTTTTCTGGTGAGGGTATTGCTGGCGATAGAATCCCAAATCTTTCACAATTTAACCCCGAAGTCTGGGAATGGTACTACTGTGTCGTCGGCGGCAGCCGTTGTCCGATTATGGATACCTGATGGCAGGCGAGCAGCCCAGTGATGAGTTGAAAAAAGAATTGCTGGCGTTAGTGGTACAAGAAATTGGCGCTATCGCGCGCCCCGATGTTATCCAATGGGCGCCAGGTTTACCCAAAACCCGCTCTGGAAAAATCATGCGCCGCATTCTGCGTAAGATTGCCGCCAACGAATTGGATTCGCTCGGTGATACTTCAACTCTCGCCGATCCTGCTGTGGTAAGTGATTTAATCGATAACCGCGCAATCAAATAATTCGGTTTTGACTTGCTGGATAAAACTAAAGGCCGCCTCACAAGGGCGGCCTTTAGTTTTGATGAATTACTTTTTTTGTGGTGAATTTCCCTGCCTCACAATTTCAATCTCTCGGCAGTCTTTTGGTGAGTCAAGATTTTGCTCAATAGTTTCGATAACATTCTTAACACGTTGGATATTGCTGTAAGAGTCCACAATGATTAACGTTTTGGCATCGGTATAGGTTGTTAAATGACTGTATTGCGGTACGAGTGGCCTTACTGTCGCGAGTACTGATTGGGCACATGCCTTTTCAAGCTTTATATAGTCAGTAAGAAATTCGTCTGCATAATATTTTGTACCTTTCTCGGCAATGGGAGCCATTGTTCTCGCGTCGCGGACACTTAGAATTTGAATATAATCTTTGGTCTTGAACGCGGTGTATCCATTGATTTGTAATTGGGTTAAAAATTGTTCGTAGCTAATAGGGTCTTCACCTATATTTGCTTGAATCCGCGAATCGCTATTGATGCCTATCAGGATTTTAGTTTTGAAGTCCCTCTCTGCTCTTTCTGCAAGTTGTTTGAGTGTAATGCTTGCTTCGGTGGAAATGTGGTCAGGGGCTTCTTTAGGTTTAGTTTCCGGTTGCGCCAATGCAGCAAATGCGCAAGCGCTGAATACCAATCCAAATACTAACGATTTTTTTAGTGTCATAGTTGTAAATTCCTTAATCATTATTAATCGATTTTTAAGTTCATGGTGGTTTTCCAAAATCCCCAAGCCATGAGAGAGGCCTGCGGGCTTTGAAGAGAATTGGCTAACATTGATTAATGTCAGTCCATAATCATTTCTATCTTGCGGTGACAGATGTAAAAGAACGTTTGCATCGCAGGCCATCTCCATATCGGCTTTCATTCGCTTGTTCGCAAACCAAAGTAACGGATTAAACCAGTGCAGCAGGGTGATTCCATAGGCTAGCCAATTCCATAAAATATCGTGCCGTTG
>CAIOHY010000068.1 GCA_903858205.1 uncultured Cellvibrio sp. | reverse complement strand
CGATTTAATGGATGGATTCTGCATGAGTATGATCTTTTGAATTTCGCTCGTATCTAAACCGCTCGCATCTAAAAACCATTTTATGGTTTCATTGGTTCCGCTGATAACCACTCTACTGCGCACATCTAATGGCAAGTTTTTATAATCATTTGCCAATAATTTACAGAGCGACATTTTTTCGTCCTTATCAAGCTTGTCTGATTCAAGGTGCGTCAAATCGATTAGCGGCGTTTCACTTCTACTAAAAGCATCTCCCCACTCTATTTCTTCAGAGTCGGCAAATAAGCTACCGAAGGATTCAGTTGATTCTGACTCGACTGTTAAATTGGATTGCTGCACTTTCCTCAGAGTCAGAGATAGAGCCTGAAGACAAAGCTCCGTCGATACTCCCGTAGATATGGAAATGTGATAGGAAAGATCATTTGGAATGCTTTCCCATGACAAGCCTCCATTCCCATAGGTTCCGGCATCAATGAGCAAAGCTGTATAGGATTCATGACCTGCAGCGCGCGCGACAAGGTTTAAAAGGTTATTGCCACGAAGGCGCACCCCCGTAGTTTTTTCAAAATGAACTGCGAATTGTTTACAAAAGGATTTGAACTGGGTGATCTGATCGGCAGGTATGCGGATTTTGGGCATGGCTAATTTCCTGTTTAGGCAGCTTTTGGGGTAGGTGGTATGTCGCCGCTCACACCACCGGCTGCATGAAACAGGCGATGGAAGATATTCACTGGATTTATTGACCGCGCGGCGCAGGAAGGACGCCAGAACGCCCTATGAACTCAATATATAGCCGGGTTTAGACCATGGTCAAACAAATTGGATCGAAATCAACAAATAAATCGAAAGTGCATACCGGGTACAAACACCTGAAGGTAAATCCATCCAACAGCATGTCGGTTCATTTATACCGGATTTAAGAGGTGATCTTGCACTGTGCTGACAGTGTGACTACACTGTGAATATGCCAAATCAAATCAGGTGCACTGTCATGATCCCAATATTCGAATTTCCCTATGGTCACGGTCATATCAACATAGGATGGGCATCCTGGGACGACGGGAGTAAAACCTCCGTTTCCATCAAGTATGCCTACCCTGACTCCCGCGGCCGTATTTCTCGTGGAAGCCCCGAGATTGCTCTGGAAGACTTTCTGGCCATGCGTGAATTTTTCGTGGAAAACGAAGCTCGCATTCAAGCCATCCTAAAGCCGGGGCATAAGTTCAACAGCACGCCGGCAAAAACCGATGTGCAAGCCCTTTCAAAGCAAGAATTGCTTCAAGAGGGGAAAGAACTACGGCGATCCCTGCTTGAAATGCAGCGTATACAGATGATATTCCAGTGGCTCCCATTGGAAGAAATCTACAATGTCTTGGGTAAGCGGTATGAAGAAGTTAAGGCTCAGCTCGAAGCTATTGCTGCTTAAACCTTGTTTGAAGGATTAGATACCATGTGGGATTTTAGAATTGCATTTGACGTGCCTCGGGGTTGGTTGATAAGCATCAAAGATGAGCCGCGGACGCTGGACGGTCACCAAATTACCTTGAGGGCGCTTAATGGCTATGGTGAGGTGTTGCCTGACCAGCCAGAGCACCGTCACGGTGGCAGAATGCTCCTTTCAGGCACAGGGTACCAGGATGAAAGTGAAGCGATGAAGGCCGTAGTCCGGGCTGCCATGGGTCTATTGAAAGCGTCGCTACATCATGGGTTCGGCATCTCCTTTAAACCGGAAGCATGGAGCCAATATGCTGTAGAGGCTCTGATATCCAAGTTTAAAAGCGAAGCACCAAAGTCAGTGGTATTGATTGATACCCTGGGAGCTGAAGTCTTCAGTCACCAATCCTTTCGCCACGAAATCAGTGCAACCCAAGTCCCTTTGCCTTTACCAATAGAGGCATGGTTACAAGAATTTCAGGTAATTTATGCTTCTGAAATTGACCATTCCACAATGGCAGTGCCATTGATCATTCTGAATGAGGCGCAAGCGGAACGTTCAATAACGTCTCGTCTCCTACTCTCGGTTACGGCGATTGAAGCAATCGCGGGGAAACGCAAAGAAAGATCCCCGGAAGAGATTGGTGTTATCAAGCAACTCAGTGATCTCGTTAAACGTTCCGATCTCAACAAAGATCAAAAAGACTCGTTGCGTTCTGCAATTGGTGATATGAAAAGGAATTCAATATCCAAAACATGCCAGGCGCTGGTTCGTGAGTCTCTGGGTGAAGAAAGTGTTTTGACGTTTAAGGAGGTTTATGACATCAGGTCAAAATTGGTCCATGAAGGCGCAAAATATCCGGCTCATGTACTCCACGAAAAGGCAAACGAGGCACTACAAATTGCCAAAGCATTGATCG
>CAIOHY010000067.1 GCA_903858205.1 uncultured Cellvibrio sp. | reverse complement strand
TCGCATGGCAGGCGACTCTTGTAATCGCTTCATCGCCTCATTGACTGTTTTGATCGCCTCTGAAGGCGTGCCAGCTGCTGCCACAATGCCATACCATAGCGCCGATTCGTAACCCTTAAAGCCATTTTCGTCTAGCGTCGGTACCTCGGGTAAAACAGTCGACCGCTGTAGCGAGGCGATCGCAATAGGTTTGACTCGCCCAGACTTTATATGTGGCAGCGCCTCGACAAAATTTTGGACCATCATGTCTACCTGCCCCCCCATCACAGCAGTCATCGCGGGGGCTCCGCCGTTATACGGAACATGAATAATATTAATACCCGCATCCAGTTTTAACAGCTCTGCAAAAAGATGATTAATCGTGCCATGCGCCGAGGACGCGTAGTTCAATTTGCCTGGACTTTCTTTTGCGAGCTTAATGATATCAGCAAGCGTATCGACTTTGAATGTGGGATTCACAATCAAAATATTTGGTACGTTTACAAAATTAGCAACTGGCGCAAAGCTTTTCACTGAGTCATAACTTAAATTCTTAAACAGCGATGGGTTTACGGTAAGCAGTGTTGAATAAACCATGAAGAAAGTATACCCATCAGCTGGCGCCTTAAGCACCGCATCAGCGCCTACCATACCGCTCGCTCCACCCCGATTTTCAACAATGATGGGTTGACCCAACGACTTAGTCAGACCATCAGAAATTAAACGCGCTAAGATATCCGTCCCGCCACCCGCAGGTGCCGGAACAATCAGTCGAATCGGCCGATTTGGGTACCCCTGCGCGCAAGCGAGCGGCACGACAAACAACAAACAACCTAGTAGTGTGAAAGTTTTTACAACATTTATACAGATGCGTTCAAAAATATTCATTTTTTTTATATGAACACTCTGAATGTTATGCCTTAAACGAAAGCGTCGGCAAAGAAGCTACATCCATTCGTGTCACGCTCCATTATTGTTAATCAAAGACAACTTACTCTTTTGCGAGTCCTTCAAATACCCGAACCGCGACTTGCATAGCTTCGCGAATTTTCGGAGCCCCTACATACCCTATCAATTGCAACAGCACTTCGGTAATCTCATCCTCAGTCCAACCTAATCGCATTGCCATTTTTAAATGAATCTCTAACTCGTCAGCACGACCCGTTGACGCATCAGACACGACGACCACCAGTGCGCGCGTCTTAAGATCTAAGCCCGGCCTGGCCCACAACGCACCAAACACAGACACCGTGCCCACGTCAATAAATTTTTTCATCGCTGGGTGTTTGTAGGTCACCGAACTTGCGTGCTTAAAGCCTTCTTCCCCTAGCAACTGGCGGCGCAAATCTGTGCCTTTTTGATGCAAATCTTCGTTATTCATTTTTATCCCCTCAGATTAGTTGACATGCTCTAGTTGTACATATTTAGGAATTTTCAAGCTCTTCTTTTACAAAATTACGAAGAATAAACTTTTGATACTTCCCAGTCGTTGTTCTGGGGATTTCGCGAAAAATGACCCTTTTGGGGATTTTAAAGCGAGCCAAATATTGTCGACAAAACTCTTTGAGCTCAGACTCCGAACACAGCAGACCTTGGCGCAATTCGATAAAGGCACAGGGTGACTCACCCCATTTTGGATCGGGCTGGGCAATGACTGCGGCCGCTGCCACTGCTGGATGTTGGCAGAGTACGTTTTCAACTTCGAGTGAAGAAATATTTTCGCCACCAGAAATAATAATATC
>CAIOHY010000066.1 GCA_903858205.1 uncultured Cellvibrio sp. | reverse complement strand
TGATTCAGGATGGAATATCAGGGGCAAGAAAGATTTAATGAATGTGTTGCATCGGTCGTTTGAGTCCGAAACCCAAAAGCGGAAGGAAGTTTAAGGCCTGACCTGACCTAACCCTGCTTTTTTGTAAGAAGACCGCGGTTCACCTCGCTTATAAATAGTTCAGCCCACTTATCAGGTAAAAAGCCTTTTTGCGTCCAATGAATCCATAATCCTTTAGCTTGCGGCTGAACGATTTGGCTTAAGGGTCTCTGCTCTTTTCCAGTTTCGGTATCCATCACAATATTATCATCGAACAATACTTGTCCCGATGGTGAGCTAATCACAAGGTGATCTCCTTCCTCTAGAATGAATAGACCGTCATAGCCAGCTACCCCTTCTCGCTCAAGAGCCCAGACAACTCCCTCAAGACCAGTTTCAAACCAGCTGAACAATTTACCTTCAACTTGCATACTGAGTCTCCTAGACGGATCAGAACTGTCAGTGATGTAAACATTACTCAACTTCGAAAATTTAGAGGGCAATAAATGTACGGTTCAATGATTCAGTTACCAGAGCTTGCATTAGTCGCTGCCCCCAAAGCCTTATAAAATCTAGCTTTCCAACCGAACCTGGAGGAAATCTATATTTAGGTTGGAAAACTAATGGCCACATGTCTTGCGCACTGACAATTACTTAAACATACAAATTGGCGTCCGTTCTTTAGTCGATTCGCTACATTGTAAATTTTGAATGTCGTATTTCTGTAGGGCCCACATACAAGATGCCGGATAAATGATTTCACGGAACAGCTTGGAATGTCTTAGAAGTCCAGTTAAAGGTCAGAGTCCTTAAGAAACTTGGTTGATCTGATGATTGGGGGGCTTCTGAATGTTCATTAAACTCCATGCTACCTCTCCCTCAATGATAGTGACTAATTATAGTAGTGGTAGCGGACCCCTCATTAACTACATACAAAAAAACCGCCCTGAGGCGGTTTCTATTCCCTATTTTCATCGCCGACGATAGAAGATATTGTCGGCGCCAGAAATCAACACTTTAATGGAACGCCTCGGGACGACTCCGGGCATTTTTATAAACGGGAGAAGCTAGTGCGGATCAGGGTGCAAGCGCATCCAGCCCTATCACACCCAAAGGTGATGTCAGGTTTGCACCGTCGCGTGCAATGGCGGTGTATACCTTGCCGGTCGCGAAGGTGAGCGGTGCTTTGATCGCTTCGGTTTTGGTGCCAGTGGGCGTAATGATCACATCGTAGCTGCCTGCCGCCAATGACACATAGCCGGTATCAGCCTTGAAGGGAACATTACTGAATGCCGGTGTAGCGTTGGCGATAGAGCTGCCTGCCGCAACCACATAGATGTCCACATTAGCTGCCAAGGTTGATGCATGAACCAAACGCACCTTGGCTTCAGTCGCCACTTTGCGGTTGTTATCGGTCAACAATAGCGGGCCGATGTTAGCCAACGCACCAGCCGCGATCAGGCTGTACTCGGTGCCGTTGGCGAGAGGCACATCGGCGTTGATCACAACTGGCGTAGTGGTGCCGGTGGGAACCACTTTGAAGTTGTAGGTGGCTGCCGCGAGATTCAAGTAATTGGTAAATGCCGGGAAAGCAAGATTGCTAACCGCCGGAGTTACGCCATTGTTGGCCAGCACATCCACTGCAGGTGCGTTGGCAGAACCGTGAATCACACGCAGGTTTGCACCCGCTGACGCATCGCTAATTACCCCAACATTGGCGCCATCCAACACCGCCAATTGAATGGGCGATGAACCTGTGCCGACATTGGGTACAGCGCCGATCAGCAGATCTTTGCCGCTGGTAAGGGCGACTGAACCTGAATCAAATACCACTGTGTTGTTGGGCAGGGTTACACGGATGCGATAGGTGCCCGCTGGTACCTCAAGTGGGCCGAGGGTTTGTTTGAACGAGAAACTACCCACAGAGGTTGCGTCAGAGATGGCATCGCCGGGCGCTGTTACGTGTACTTTCACGGTGGGTGCTGCGGCGGCCAAATGTGCAACACGGACGCGCACGTTGTTGGCGTTCGCCAGCTTGCCCATATCGCTCAGGATCAAGGGTTCGATATTGGCAACAGAATTGACCGCGATCACGTCGTAGCGGGCATTACGGGCGAGATTCAGATCAACCGGCCCGATTACCACCGCATTGCCGCTCGGGATAATGCCTTCAACTGCCACCTTGTAGGTATCGGCATTGAGTTCCAAATAGCCAGTGGATTTTTGATAATCCAGGCCTGAGGCTGCTACAGCACCATTCACCCAGAGATTCACTTTGGGCGCATCGGCAGAGGCATGGAATACACGCACATGGGTTTTGTTGGGCGCCAAACCATCCAAACCAATTACGCTCAACGCTGCAGTAAGGCCTGCACCATCGCGCGCTATAGCGGTATAAACACCACCCGCTTCCAAGGCAACGCCAACTTTAATGGCTTCAGTTTTAGTGCCAGTCGGTGCAATAACAACGTCGTAATTGGCAGGCTTCAGGCTCACGTAACCGGTGTTAGCTTTGAAGGCCACATTGCTAAACGCTGGCATCGCAGCAGTGATACCGGCGCCCGGCGCGGTGACATAAATATCCACATTGCCAGCGAGGGTGGAGCCATGTACCAAACGTACTTTTGCTTCAGTGGCGACTGAGCGGTTGTCGTCGGTCAACAACAGCGGCTCGATTTTCGCCAGCGTATTCAGCGCGACCAGCGTGTAAGCAGTGCCATTTGCCAGAGGTACATCAGCGTTGATCACAACAGGGGCAGTCAGCGCGTTGGGCGTGACTTTGAAGTTGTAGGTCGCGGCTGGCAAGTTGAGGTAGCCAGTTGCATCCGGGAACGCAAGGTTGGCAATTGCGGGCGATGCACCATTGTTGGCAGTGACATCAACGGCAGGAGCGTCCGCTGAGTTGTGCACTACGCGCAAATCCGCACCCGCGTTTTTATCGCTAATGATAGCGACTGCATTACCATCCAAAACCGCAAGACTAATGGGCGATGAACCCGTACCCACGTTAGGAACAGCGCCAACCAGCAGATCTTTACCAGCAGCAAGATTCACAGTGCCGGAATCAAACACCACTGTATTGTCGGCCAAGGTCACGCGGATTTGGTAATTACCGGCGGCAACCTCGACAGCCCCCAGAGTTTCTTTAAACGCAAAGCTACCCAAGGCGGCGGATGCGGCCAGATCGGCGCCCGGCGCTGTCACGAATACCTTCACTGCGGGTGCCGCAGCCGCCAAGTGAGCGACGCGAACACGCACTTTGGCGGTATCGCTCAGGCTGCCTGTGTCGCTGATAATGAGCGGCTCAATCTTGGCGACACTGTTTACCGCAATAACGTCATAATCGGTTTTGCCAGCCAAAGGCAAATTCACTGGGCCGATGACTACGGCATTACCGCCGGGGATAACACCCTCCACCGCAACTTTATAGGTACCTTCATCCAGAGTGAGTACACCGGTCGATTTTTGGTAATCCAACCCGGATGCAACCACCGCATCATTTACCCACAGATTCACCTTGGGCGCGTCGGGCGATGCATGGAAAACGCGCACGGTTGTTTTGTCCAAAGGAGTCACAGTAACGGTCGCTCTCGCGCTCTTCTTGTGATCGGCAACGCTCGTGGCCGTAACATGATAGGTACCCGCTGTGAGTGGCGCGGTGTAGACACCACCAGTAGTGACCATGCCACCGTTTGCTTCATCCACTTTCCAGGTCACTGCGGTATTTTTACTGCCTGTTACAGTCGCAGCGAAGGTTTGGGTCGTACCCGCCTTGATAGTGGCGGTCATTGGGCTGAGCGATACACTCACTTTCTCTTTGTCATCACCACCGCAGGCCACCAGGATTAAACTGAGCACCGCGAGAAAAATACCTCTAATTAGCTTCATTTCCTTACCCTCTTGTTGACCGAATCAACATTTAAATTATGTTTGGTAAAAGGTAAAACCCGTTGTCTCGGGTCGGCATTAGCGGGAAGCGATACGCCGGTCATTTTTTTAACGATCAAAAAAAGCGGCGAAAAAAAGCGCTCATAACGGCAAATGCGTCCTGTTTCGCAAATGAACCACCAAACACAAATAAAAGTGATCTACACCAGAAACAGGCGCGTATTTAGGGTGTTAAGGGCTATCTAAAAACCACTGGTAAGCGATAATGAGACTTCACATGACGACTAAAAAGGCCGTGTCAATGAATGACTCTACCGCCGCACATGATGTGCCCGATTGGGGGGCGCTGCTGGCACGTGTAGCTGAGACCGATGACAAAGCTGCATTCAGGGCGATCTACCAACACTTTGCTCCGCGTATAAAAGCCTATGCAATTAATCAAGGCTTTAGTCAACACGCCGAAGTGTTGGTGCAGGAAGTCATGACCAGTGTGTGGCGCAATGCCGGTAAATATTCCGAATCACTTGCTTCGGTATCGACCTGGATTTTTACCATCACGCGCAACCAGCGCATTGATATCCTGCGCAAGTTAAATCGCAGCCGCGCTGAAATTGTGATTGAAACCGAAGATCTGTGGCAGATTCCTACGGAAGACACCACCATCTGCTCGATTCAGAATTTATCGACCGAAAAATTTGTAAAAGAAGCAATCGACAAATTGCCCGAAGAACAAATGATCGCGTTGCGCAAAGTGTATTACGAAGGCAAAACCCACGAGGAAGTGGCTGAGGAGTTGAGCATTCCTTTGGGTACGGTGAAGGGGCGCTTGCGTCTTTCGCTGCAAAAATTACGTGTTATGTTTGAGGCTAAAGAAATATGAGTGCCTATCATCCTGATGATATGACCTTAATAAATTATGCAGCGGGAAGTAGCAGCATTCCTGAATCACTCGCCGTGGCGATGCATTTGTGTTTTTGTCACGACTGCCGCCAACATGTGAAAAATTTAAACCACTTGGGCGGCGCGCTACTGGAAACTATGAAACCTGCCAGCACCGATGACGATGCATTCGAGTCACTCATGGCGTCACTGGAACGGCAGAGCCATAACAGCCCAGCAAAAGTCAAAATGGAGCCGACACCGGGCAATAAAGTAATGCAGCATTTTACTAATCCTTTGCTGCGTTATTTGCCCGCATCGCTCGCGGACCTACCCTGGCAAAACCAGACGAAAGAAATCAGCAAATTTGATTTAACTTCGCTGGTCAATGTGAAGGGTTTTCAGGTGGCGCTGCAGAAAATCAGCGCTGGTGCAAAAGTTCCCAGGCACACGCACAAAGGTTTTGAGTACACGGTTATCCTGAGCGGTGGATTCTCTGACGAGCTGGGCGTATATCACGAGGGCGATTTCATCGCACGCGATGCGCGCCACAAACACAGCCCAACAGCATTACAAAACGAAGATTGTATTTGTTTAACGGTATTAAATGCGCCATTGAAATTCACAGGGTGGCATAGAGTGTTGAATCCGTTTATGGCGTGGAGCTAAATCCACATCCAACTCTAGCTTCTATCAATGAACCTCACGTGCGCGCAATACATTATCGATAACATCCAGATAATGTACTGTGCGCTCTGAGGGGTTCGCCAATTCCCCCAACAATTTACGTTCCTGCTCCAGTAACACAAATTCCGACCGATCCAACAATACCAACGCATAATCGACGCGCGCAGCCTCATCATCCGGCGTTAGCTCAAGTAACTTTTTAAAATAATAAGCCGCTTGTGGTTTATCGCCCAATGTTAATTCCACTAAAGCCAAATGACGCAGCAATGAAGAGTCATTGGCATTAAGCATAAAAGCGCGCAGCAGAATGTGCTTAGCATTGCCATAATTTTTCATTAGCAACCAGCAAATACCTAATTGCAAGAGCGCATTAAAATGCAAGGGGTTGATACTGAGTACAGCCTGATACACTTTTTCTGCCTCAGAAAATCGTTGTTGCGCTGCCATGGCAACACCTAAGTTAACTGAATACTCCGCAAGCTCCGGACGCAAATTATGTGCGCGCCACCAAGCATATTCGGCGCGTTGGAAATTACCTACCAGCAGCGAGATACGCGC
>CAIOHY010000065.1 GCA_903858205.1 uncultured Cellvibrio sp. | reverse complement strand
TTGCGAGGTTGATTCACTTGTTGCGGCATCCTCATCGTGATTTTCTTGAG
Source organism: uncultured Cellvibrio sp. (assembly GCA_903858205.1). GTDB lineage: Bacteria > Pseudomonadota > Gammaproteobacteria > Pseudomonadales > Cellvibrionaceae > Cellvibrio. The sequence continues at coordinate 20,655 of CAIOHY010000065.1, read as the reverse complement.
GTGAGTGATGATCATGACTGTGATCGGTATGGCCAGACACTTTATGAATACCGTGAGTGATGTAATTCACCACGTCGATGCGGGCAATACTTTGTTGTTTGAGATAATAAACAGCTTGGCTTTCCTGCTCACTAAAAATAGCGACCAATACGTTTGCACCAGTGACTTCTTGTTTACCGGACGATTGCACATGAAATACGGCGCGCTGTAACACTCGCTGGAAGCCCAGTGTCGGCTGGGTTTCTCGCTCGGAATCATTTTCAGGGATGAGCGGGGTTGTGGAGTCGACAAACTCGATTAATTCTTTACGCAGACTCATTAAATCAGCACCGCAAGCGCGCAGTACATTCGCAGCCGAATCATTATCGATGAGCGCCAACAGCAAGTGCTCAACGGTCATAAATTCGTGACGCTTGGAGCGCGCACCTTTGAAAGCAAGATTTAAGGTTACTTCAAGATCTTTACTTAACATCGCGCATACCCTCTTCTAACCAACAAATGTAAAAACCACTCACACTATCACTTACTACTACTCGCCATCTTCAACCGCTTCTATTTCGCACAGCAGAGGATGTTGATTCTCTCTTGCATATTGATTCACTTGCGCCGCTTTAGTTTCAGCTATGTCACGAGTATAGATACCACAAACCGCTTTGCCGTGAACATGTACCGTTAACATTACGTGGGTGGCTTTTTCGCGCGACATGGAAAAAAACACTTCCAGTATTTCCACCACGAAATCCATCGGTGTGTAATCGTCATTTAGCAGCATCACCTTATACATAGGTGGCCGTTTCAGCTTCGGCTTGGACGTTAAAACTGCAAGACCACCATCGGACTCATCGGCAGAATTGTCGTCGTCTTTACCTAAGGTTAGTTGAAGGTTTTGGAGATTGCCCATAGAGATTCAATACAAAGTAAAAATGATTAGTTGTTCGGCGGTATTGTAACTCATCGGCATAACAAGCCCTAATGAGACCTAATACGGATAAATGCTTGACTTTGGGTCAATTGTTGGATAAAAAAAGAGCGCATTTGCACACAAATGCGGCATATAGTTCAAATAAAAGCACCAAGATTCACCTAAAGACTTTCAGCGTTACACGTTCAGCAACACAAAAGCAGACATCTCGTCCAAACCCCGAGCAATAGCTGTACTTGGGACAATAATAACGACAGTGATGTTTTTCAAGGGCATCACTTGGGCAGAAGGACTCCAATCATGCCAACTGGCACCGTTAAATGGTTCAATAATGCAAAAGGCTACGGCTTTATCCTCGCGGATGAAGGCGGTGAAGACCTGTTTGCGCACTATTCCGCCATCACTATGGAGGGTTACAAAACCCTCAAGGCTGGCCAACAGGTGACGTTTGAGGTCACCAAGGGCGATAAAGGGCTGCACGCAGTCAATATCACCGCACCGGCCAACGACGCAACATTACAACATATCAGCCGAACGAGCGCGGTTCCCGCCTAAGCCCGGACGGAGCAAATTCCCCCATAAAAAAAGCCCCCCGTATCACTACGGGGGGCTTCTTGTGCTTCTGCTACTTTCTGGAATCCGGAAAACTTAATTCAAGCTTGCCAGTACTGCGTTAAAGGTAGCACTTGGACGCAAAGCAGCAGATGCCTTGGCGAAATCCGGGCGGTAGTAACCACCCAAATCGACCGGCTTGCCAGATGCCGCTTTAAGCTCATCAACAATTTTGGCTTCATTTTCGGTCAAAGTTTTGGCAACTGGAGCGAACTGCGCTTGCAAAGTAGCATCTTCAGTTTGTGCCGCCAGAGCTTGAGCCCAGTAGAGCGCCAGATAGAAGTGGCTGCCACGGTTGTCCAACTCACCTGCTGCACGGCCCGGTGATTTGTTTTCGTCGAGGAATTTGCCGTTGGCTTGATCCAAGGTTTTGGCAAATACCTTGGCTTTGGCGTTGTGAGTGACATTGCCAAAATGATCCAGTGATTCAGCCAGCGCCAGGAATTCGCCGAGTGAATCCCAACGCAGGTGACCTTCTTCAACGAACTGCTGTACGTGCTTGGGCGCAGAGCCACCTGCACCAGTCTCAAACAAACCGCCACCGTTCATCAATGGAACAATCGAGAGCATTTTGGCTGAAGTACCCAATTCCATAATGGGGAACAAGTCAGTGAGGTAATCACGCAATACGTTACCGGTCACCGAAATAGTATCTTTACCGGCACGGATTCGGTCGAGCGAGTACTGAATCGCCTCTTCCGGAGTTTTGATGTAAATCTCAAGGCCTGAAGTATCGTGATCTTTCAGGTAGCTATTCACCTTGGCAATCAATTGGGCATCGTGAGCGCGCTTTGGATCCAACCAAAATACTGCTGGAGTTGCAGATGCGCGGGCGCGATTAACCGCCAACTTCACCCAGTCCTGAATCGGCGCATCTTTTACCTGACAGGCGCGGAAAATATCGCCTTGCTCAACAGGTTGTTCGATCAACACTTTGCCTGCTGCATCCACTACGCGTACAACACCGTCAGCTGCGATTTGGAACGTCTTATCGTGTGAACCGTATTCTTCTGCCGCCTGCGCCATCAAGCCCACGTTAGGCACGCTGCCCATAGTGGTTGGATTGAACGCCCCGTGTTTTTTGCAGTCATCGATAACAACTTGATAAATACCCGCATAGCAACGGTCCGGGATACAGGCTTTGGTATCTTGGAGCTTGCCTGCGGTGTTCCACATTTTGCCGGAATCGCGAATCATTGCAGGCATGGATGCATCAACGATCACATCGCTGGGTACGTGCAGGTTGGTGATACCCTTGTCGGAATTCACCATCGCCAATTCCGGGCGGGTTGCATAAAGCGCGTTAATATCGCCTTCGATTTCCGCTTGCTTTTCAGCAGGCAAGGATTTGATTTTGGCGTAAAGATCGCCGAGGCCATTGTTCAGATCGACCGCCAGCTCATTCAATACGGCAGCGTGCTTTTCCAAGACCGGAGCATAAAACACCGACACAAAGTGACCGAAAATAATCGGGTCAGACACTTTCATCATCGTGGCTTTCAGGTGCACAGACAGCAACACGCCTTTGTTTTTTGCATCTTCAATTTGCTCGGCGATAAACGTGCGCAACGCTTTTTTGCTCAGCACTGAGGCGTCGATGATTTCACCGGCGAGAACTTTCACCGTTTCTTTCAAAACTGTAGTGCTGCCATCGTTGGCAACCAATTCGATTTTCAAATTGCCCGCATCGGCGATCAACGCTGATTTTTCGCTGCCGTAGAAATCGCCAGCTGACATGTGTGCAACATGGGATTTGGAATCCGCCGCCCAGGCACCCATTTTGTGAGGGTTCTTGCGCGCGTAATTTTTGACTGAGAGAGGGGCGCGACGATCCGAGTTGCCTTCGCGCAGAACAGGGTTTACTGCAGAACCTTTGATTTTGTCGTAGCGCGCTTTTGCGTCTTTTTCAGCATCGTTAGTCGGGTTTTCAGGGTAGTCAGGAAGTTTGAACCCTTGCGACTGCAACTCTTTAATCGCCGCTTTCAATTGCGGGATAGAGGCACTGATGTTCGGTAGTTTGATAATGTTGGCTTCGGGCGTGGTCGCCAACTTACCCAATTCAGCAAGGTGATCACCGATAAATTGTTCTTTCGTCAGCGCATCGGGGAAAGCGGCGATAATACGGCCGGAAAGCGAAATGTCGCGAGTTTCAATAGCGATGCCGGAAGATTTGATAAAGGATTGAACGATCGGGAGTAAGGAGTAAGTTGCCAGGGCTGGCGCTTCATCGGTTTGGGTATAGATAATTTTTGAATCTGTCATTTAAAGATGGCTCCATCAATTCATGCGGCTCGGCCTTGTGAGCTCTACCATTAACGATATGAAAATTTAGAAAAAGAGCCCCGCCACAGGGAACTGCCCCTTGCCAGAGCGCGGGCGATTCTACACCTCTACAGCCGTTTATGCATGAATTATGTTGCTATGGGCCCGAGGGCAATCTCAGTTAAAATCTGCTTTTGCGGATTTATCATTTGGTTGTGTGAGTGTTATGGCTTCCCTGATTCTATTTAATAAACCTTTCGGCGTGCTCTCGCAGTTTACTGACGGCGAAGGTCGTCCGACGCTCAAAGATTACATCAAGATCCCCCATGTGTACCCAGCCGGACGTCTGGATCACGACTCCGAAGGCCTGTTATTGCTGACCGATGACGGCGACTTGCAGCACCACATCAGCCACCCTGCCCATAAACAACCCAAAACCTATTGGGTACAGGTGGAAGGCGCCCCCAACAGTTATGCTCTGACGAAGTTGCGTCAGGGTGTAGAACTGAATGATGGGATGACGCAACCCGCCGAAGTGCGCTTGATCCCCACCCCCAAACTCTGGGAGCGGGTGCCGCCCATTCGCGAGCGCGCCAATATTCCCACCCAATGGCTGGAATTGGTAATTACCGAAGGACGCAATCGCCAAGTGCGCCGCATGACAGCCGCCGTAGGCCACCCCACCCTGCGCTTGGTTCGGGTCAAAATTGGCAATTGGACACTCGAAGGAATAGAACAGGGGAAATATAAAACCGAAACTGTGCAACTACCTAAATCAGCCGCGAAAGCCAGCACAAACAACACGCGCGCCAAAAACAAACCGGCTGCAAAAACGCCATCAAGCGCAAATAACGCAAACTCAAACAAATCGCCCGTTAACAACACAAAAAGTTCGCCGCAAAATAAACGGCCTACGCAAGGCGCAGATAAATCAGCACGACAACCAAAATCTGCAACCAAAACTCTAGTGATTCAAAAACCAAAACCCAAGCGACTTATTGATACCGAATAACGATTGCGGTAGCCAAAAAAAAGGGCACTCCAAAAAGTGCCCTGTTGAGTGATAGAGACGGAAACCATTATCCGAAGGCGAACGCCAATCCCTTCTCACGATATTCGCGAATACGAACACCGTAACTGCCATCACAGAGTGCACGTTTGATCAAAAACCCTTTATCCAATGCCTTTTGTTCGACTTCAATGAGATTAATGATTTGTTCTTTTTCGAGGGGCTCATCCAATTTTTTTACTGCGATAATTTTTGGTAAGTGGCGATAGCGGTGATTGGACTCCAACACGATTCCCACTAAACCATTGACTAATTCGACAATGCTTCCTGGCGGGTACAAACCCACACACTTAATAAATTCGAGCGCCAACCGCTCATCAAAATGGGTGCCGCGATCTTGAAATATCCGCTTGAGGGCATCAGTGCTGGGAATCGCCTGAGAGTAACAGCGATCACCAGTCATCGCATCATAGGCATCAACAATACAAATAATGCGTGCAAAATCAGAAATCCCGGCCGCTTTTAACTTGCGCGGATAGCCCGTGCCATCAACACGTTCGTGATGGCTGTATGCCACATCAACGGTGGAGTTGGGCACACCGGGTGAAGACATTAGCAAATTGCGGCCATGCACGGTGTGCGCTTTGATCATATTGAACTCTTTATCCGTGAGTTGCTCTCGCTTATTCAGAATCTGGGGAGGAATGCGCATTTTGCCTACATCGTGCAACAAACCACACAACCCTAGTTTTTCCAACTCGGGCTCACTCATTCCTAAATGGCGCCCAAAGGCAATCGCCAAGATGCATACATTCAAACAATGCTCTGCCGTGTATTCATCTTCATTGCGCATGCGCGACATCCAGATAAGCGCATCGGCATTGCGCAAAATACTGCCAACACAATCTTTAACGGTTGCTTTTGCCTGTTCCGTGTTAACCACGCCGCCTAAACGAACATCATCGAGCAAGGTCTTAGTAAGTTGCTTTGCCTCACGAAATATTCCCAAAGCGGCCTGATGCTCTTTTTGCGCTTCGATTTTATTAATGTAGGATTTTGATTTTGCGATGGCAGGGCCGGCGACTCCTCGCTCTTCTGGAGGTATCCACTGCTCGCGTACTGCGTCTATCCACACGTGTTGGGAATACTCGGCCACAGTGTCGATATCATCAAGACTCTCAATCATAAAGCCTTGCATCAGAAACGGGGTTTCCTGCCAGTCGCGATCCAGCTTGGAGACAAACATGCCAATTTTCAGCTCTGAGATGTGGATTTTAACGGTACTCAGCTTCTTATCCACATAGCCCGGCCTTACTTCTCGCCGATCCAAAGGAACCTCACTTTTGGTGTTTTTATTGTTGCAGCAGGGGGCTTTTGTTGTTTGTTACGATTTAATCATAGCTGCTTTTGTAAGCGCTAACATGTAACGAAAAGCTATGACGGTGCTGGACTCTTATAGCCACAACAATGAATTAGGCGTCAATGCAGGGGATCAATTGCCAGGATTGAGGTGATGGGTGGAGGGGTGACAGGAGAGTCGCCGGAATTAACGAGATTTTGGGCGGGAGTGGGCTTTCGCTTGATCCCATAGGCGATTCATTTCATCGATGGACGTTTCTGCCAAAGGCGTTGCGCTATGGGTCTCAATAAAATGAAAGCGCTGTTCAAACTTTTGATTGGCGCGACGCAAAGCCTGCTCCGGGTCGATTTTTTGGTAGCGCGCAATGTTCACCACCGCGAATAACAAATCGCCCAACTCTTCTTCAAGTGCGGCCATATCGCCCGAATCCAGTTCAGCTTCAACCTCCATTAACTCCTCGCGCACTTTGGCGATGGGGCCATAGACATCATCCCAATCAAAACCGACACTCGCTGCACGTTTTTGCAATTTTGCTGCACGGCTCAATGACGGTAAATTTACGGGCACATCGGCGAGTATGCCATTCGCACCTTTTTCCAGGCGCTCTTGTTGTTTGATGGCCTCCCAACGTGCTTTGACATCCGTCGGTAGTGTGTGACGATTTTGTACACGACTGTGCAAAGTACCATCGGGAAATACGTGCGGATGGCGGCGTATTAGTTTGGCAACCAAATCAGACACAACACCCGCAAATTCAAACCGATCCTCTTCCTTTCCGAGCTGGCTGTAAAAAATCACTTGGAATAATAAATCACCCAACTCTTCTTTGAGATGAACAAAATCCTGCTTCTCAATTGCATCGACAACCTCGTAGGCCTCTTCCAAGGTTGATGGCGCGATGCTGACGTAATCCTGCGTAAGATCCCAGGGACAACCAGATTCCGGATCGCGCAAGCGCGCCATCAAATAAAGCAAATCGTCGATAGTGTATTGAGTCACGAATCAAATCCTAGTGTTTACGGCGCGCCGACGCGATGTTAGGCAACTGGTTGAGCTTGGTGAGTATGCGACTTAACTCGTCGAAGCTGCGAATTTCCACTGTCACTTGCATATCCACTGTGTTTTTACGTTTATCGGACAGGGTTTGCATAGCAACGATATTGATGCGCTCGGTATCTAACAGCGTCGTGATGTCCTTCAACAAACCGTAGCGGTCATAGGCTTCAATGACGACATCCACCGAGTAAAAACTCTGCGGAGTATCGCCCCACTCCACTTTGATAATGCGCTGGGGTTCGTCAGTTTGCAGTTGCAAAATATTGGAGCAATCCTGACGGTGAATCGATACACCTTTACCGAGCGTGATGTAACCCGTAATCGCATCACCCGGCACCGGGTTGCAGCAATTAGCGATTTGGGTGAGCAAGTTACCCACACCTTCGATGTAAAAATCCGAATCTTTTTTCTGCCGTGGGGATTTCGCTTTAAAAGGAATTAACGGCTGTTGCGGATCTGCATCATCCAATTGTTTTTGCGCGGCATTTAAAACTTGCCCGACGCCGATATCACTCGCACCAACAGCAGCGTAGAGGTCATCGAGATTGTTGAAGCGCAATTTTTTCGCCAGCTCTTCAAAATCCAAATCGAGCAGCGCAAGGCGCTTGAATTCTCGATCCAGCAGCGCTTGCCCCTCGGCGATATTTTTATCGCGCGCTTGTTGTTTGAACCAATGTTGGATTTTGGCGCGCGCACGCGGCGTGTTCACATAACCAAGCGCGGCATTGAGCCAATCGCGGCTGGGAGATTCCATTTTGCCGGTGAGAATTTCCACCTGATCGGCATTCGTTAGTTGGTAGTTGAGCGGCACTATACGGTTATTGACCTTGGCGCCCCGGCAGCGATGACCAACATCTGTGTGAATTTTGTAGGCGAAGTCGAGCGGCGTTGCTGTGCGCGGTAAATCCACCACGTGGCCTTCCGGCGTAAACACGTAAATGCGATCCTGGTTGACCGAACGCAGGTCATCTTGCAGGTGCTCGGAATCACCACCCAGTTCTTCATGCCATTCAAGAACTTGACGCAACCAGGCTATTTTCTGCTCGTAACCATCCTGCACCGCTTTGGTATCGGTACCTTTATAGCGCCAGTGCGCACAAACGCCCAACTCTGATTCTTCGTGCATTTCCTGAGTGCGGATTTGAATCTCCAGCACCTTGTTTTCCGGCCCCCAGACAGCGGTGTGCAATGAGCGGTAGCCATTCTCTTTGGGCGAGGCGATGTAGTCATCGAACTCGTGGGGGATATTGCGCCAGAGGCTATGCACTATCCCCAGCACCGCATAACAATCGCGCAGGCTGGGCACGAGTATGCGCACGGCCCGGATGTCGTACACCTGCGAAAAAGGGATTCCCTTGCGCTGCATTTTGCGCCAGATACTGTAGATATGTTTGGCGCGACCGCCGACAGAACCTTCGATACCCGCTTTTTTCAGTTCGGTGCGGATCAGGTTGAGCAGATTGTCGATGTATTCCTGCCGCGCCAAGCGGCGCTCATCGAGCAATTTGGCGATGCGTTTGTAATCATCGGGTTGCAGATAACGGAAGGACAAATCCTCCAGCTCCCACTTAATGTGGCCGATACCAAGGCGATGGGCAAGCGGTGCGTAGATGTCGGCCACCTCACGCGATACCTGCCGGCGGCGGTCGGGTTCAGCATTTTTCACCGAGCGGATAGCACAGGTCCGCTCTGCAAGCTTGATCAGGGCGACGCGGACATCGTCCACCATGGAGACGAGCATCTTGCGAATTTTTTCTGCCTGCTCGTTCGCTTGCGAGCCCAGTACCCGCTCCTCTTCATTGCGCTGGTAGCTGATGGCCGCCATACGCAGAACACCCTTTACAAGCTTGCTGACGGTATCACCGAAATTGGCCTGTATATCAACAAGGCTGATTTTGTGCTCGCGCACGGCGCGATAAAGAATGGCAGCAACCAAGGCGTCTTGGTCGAGCTGCAAGTCTGCCAAAATTTCAGCCATTTCCAAGCCAATCCGAAAACAGGAGAAATCCTCACCCCAGTTGTGGTCGTCGGCGGCATGGATATCGACCAACGCCAAACTTAACTCAGCGGCACGACGCAGCTCTGTACGGCTAGCTTCTGATTGGGCATAACCCTGATTGAGGCGATCTATCCATGCATCTATATCAACCTGACCATCCGCCGTTACGGGATGATCTGCTCTGACTTTAACCATAGGCGTTTACTTCGAATACGTTTACTTCAAATGAATAGAGGCTTTCGCAAAAATAGCGCCATAGATTCAACATGGCTGGTGTGGGGGAACATGTCCAGCACACCAAGCTTGTCCAAATGATAGCCAGCCTCAGCTAACAATACGGAATCACGTGCCAAGGTTGCAGGGTTGCAACTGACGTAGACAATCCGCTTGGGGGAAAGTTGCTTATCCGCACCCAAACGCAGAATACTGGCAATTATATCTTTTGCACCATCGCGGGGCGGATCAAGCAAAATCGCGGCAATCCCCTGCTCTTTATTGGCGCCGCACAGACGCTGGAGTTGAGTATGGGTCATGTCCGCCAGATTGGCGGCAACAAATGTCGCGTTGGAGATGTTTAACCGCTCGGCATTTTCGCGCCCGCGCAAGACCATCGACTCGACCGCCTCGATACCAACGACCTCACCACAGTGTTTCGCAAGAGGCAGGGTAAAGTTGCCGATACCACAGAATAAATCCAATACCCGATCATGGGGTTTTAATGCTAGCAACTCCAACGCTTGGGCGATCATCTGCTGGTTCACTTGCGGATTTACCTGGGTGAAATCCTGTGGATGAAATCCAAGTTCCAAACCCTCAACAGAATAGGTTAAACGAGGGTCGCAGGGTTGCCCCGCAAGATCGGTCAGACCAAGGTTGCCGTTGGGCTCAAGCCAAATACGGCTACCAGTGCCGATTGCAAGCTGAGCAAGCGCGGCCAAATCTGCCTCAGCCAATTTTTTTGTATGGCGCAACACCATGGCAATTTCACGTTGCCCTTTGACCAACTCGATATGAGTCACCGCCTTAACCGCACGCAGTTCAGTCAACCAATTATGCAAAGGCGCAAGCAGTGCATTTAACTCGGGCACCAACACCACGCACTGGTTAACGGGGGTGATGTCATTACTGTAACGCTGGCGAAAGCCGAGGGTTACGCTGCCATCTGCCTCATACCAAACACCCAAGCGCGCGCGGGTGCGATAAGCGCGGTCTCCCACACTGATCGCCGGCAATATCTGTTTAGGTACGACCCCACCCCAGCGCTGCAATTGCTCCAACACCGCTTTTTGCTTCATCTCCATCTGGGCTGATGGTTGCATATATTGCAGTTGGCAACCGCCGCAGCGGGCGAAATGTTCGCAGGGGGGGGCAACGCGTTCGGGGGAGCTATCGACTAACTGGTCAATGCGTGCATCGATAAAACGGGCGTGATCTTCCACCAAACGCGCAGTGACTTTTTCGCCCACCAAGGCACCATCGATAAAAACGGTTTTGCCATCGAGGCTAGCCACGCCGCGACCATCATGGCTTAAGCGATCAATAACAAACTCGCCAAGGCGCTTGTTGGTTTGTGGCAGCTGTTTTTCTTCAACACGCGCCTGATTGCGGCGCGGCGCATCATCGCGCACATACACACTACCGTCAGCTCTTTTAGGGCGCGGTTTTTTGCCCAGCAGGCTACCGCCTTTTTTAGGCGCACCATTTTTTGACGAGCCACCATTTTTACCACTGCGATTGGACATTACAAATTCCCGGTATTACAAAAAGCGACGGCGCAGAAATGAGTGTCATGCGCCGCCATCAATGCTATTTATTGAGTTCAGTATCCAACCATTTATAACGTTCACGCTGCCAGCGGATCATTTCTTTGACTTCCGCCTCATAACTGCCGGTTCCGCCATGACTGCCGTGCAAAATCCAATCTGCAAAATCCGTAACTGACCAGAGTAAATAATTTTTCTTTTGTTGATTATCGATCCAATTCGCACGCGCTTCAGCATATTGGAAAATGTAGTCCAACTTTCCTTCGGCTTTTGCGCTATTCCAGCGCGCTTTTACTTTGGCTTTAAACGCAGGATCTTGAAACAAACGGTCAAACCAAGGCGCAGGGAGAATATGCCAACCGTAGGTTTTATCAACATCATCGTAACCCGCGTTGCCCAACGCCAAATCAAAATCCCATACCGGCCCAAAGAACAATTTCCCATTACGTTTTTTGTACAAATAAAAACTCGATACAGCGCCGTCAGGATTTTTAAACAACTCGTTAATCAAGAAATAATTAATGGCTGAATCCACATCGATATAAGCAGCGTAACCCAGCTGCGGATCGGCAAAGTTGTTGCCAAACAATGCCGCTTCAGTATCGGTGATGTACTTGTTGATGTATTCGCGCTGGGCTGACCAATTTGCCTCTAACAGAGTTTCAGGAGTATCGATGCAAAAGGGATTCATTCCGTGGCTTGAATCTACACAAAAAGTCGCTTCGCGCTCCAGATTGACACCATTCACACAATAACTTTCCCAAAAGGCGGTTTTGCAATAGTCCTTGTGCATACGAAAATCCACTTCAATTAAATAGCCACCGGTAATTTTTTCTGCATCAGTATCGGCGACTTTTAACTCGGGAATATTGACACGATCTTTAGCGACGCGAATGTGTTCAACCAACTGATACACGCCCTGATACGCACCATTGAGCGTCACCTCTACATACTGATTTCTCACGGTATATTCCATACCCAAGTGACGGCTCAGCATAAATGCCACATCATTGCGCATTAACGTTTTGTCGGCATAGTTCGCTAGCAACACCCAATGCTTACTCGCCGGCATACCCAGCATTTCTGTGGAATTCGATAATTTAAGGCGATAAGGTTTTTTCACCCAACCCCAAGTTGAATTGCCACGCCCGCGAATTTCCAACGCACCTTCTGCCGAGGTTACTCCTTCACCTGTCAGAGCGAAGCTCCCGCCAACATAAGTTTCTTTAGATAAAATAGGTGCGCCACCATTTGTAGTAATACTTAAGACAGGCAGTGTTTCAGCAATACCAACTGGAAAATCCGCGGGTGTGCTTGAGGCAACACTGGAACTTGAGGACGACACATTGGCAGATGATGAAACAGCAGCAACTGAACTTGCTGGTGTCGAGCTACTTGCAACTGGATCTTTTGAACTCGAACCACCACCACAAGCCTGCAGTAGCACGACCAAAACGACAATTGAATACCGAATCAATGCTGCCATAAAAACCATCCACGTTAGTTATTTTTAGTTTATCTACAAAAGCGCGCAATCAATCGCCCAATCAAAAAACAAATTGCATCACTTAATTGAACAAGCCAGACGATAAATAGCGATCGCCACGATCACAAATAATAGCTACTATCACGGCATTTTCTACCTGCTGACTTAATTCCAACGCCGCCGCTACGGAGCCACCAGAAGACACGCCGCAAAAAATTCCTTCTTTACGTGCGAGATCACGCATCGTCTGTTCGGCAAGCGGTTGCGGCATGCTTACTATGCCATCAACACGATCGCGTTCGTATATTTTAGGCAAATAGGCTTCCGGCCAGCGACGAATACCGGGAATCTGCGCGCCTTCTGCAGGTTGCAAACCAATAATTTGAATCGCCGGATTTTTTTCTTTGAGATAACGCGATGTGCCCATAATAGTACCCGTGGTACCCATGGAGCTAACGAAATGAGTGATAGTGCCGCCAGTTTGCTGCCAGATTTCAGGCCCGGTGGTGGTGTAATGCGCGAGGGGGTTATCAGCGTTGCCGAATTGATCCAACACTTTACCCTTGCCTTCGCCTTGCATTTTCAGTGCGAGATCGCGCGCACCTTCCATACCTGACTCTTTACTCACCAAAATCAGCTCAGCGCCATAGGCAGCCATTGAGGCTTTGCGCTCGGCGGTCGAATTGTCGGGCATAATCAATATCATGCGATAGCCTTTAATCGCAGCGACCATCGCCAGTGCGATGCCAGTATTACCGCTAGTGGCTTCAATAAGCGTATCGCCGGGTTTGATGTCACCGCGCAATTCAGCGCGGCTGATCATCGACAAGGCAGGGCGATCTTTAACGGAACCAGCAGGATTATTACCTTCCAGCTTCACTAATATTCTATTGTTTGTCTCACCTGGTAAGCGCTGCAAACGCACCAAAGGCGTGTTGCCGACAAATGCTTCTATGGTTGGAAAATCCATACTGGCCTCAGAGCTGATAATTCAGGTAATTAGTCGGTTGCGCTGACGCGCGTGGGGCGGCTATTCTACCTGTGATAAGCCACCCTGCGAACACCATTCGGCAAAACTCGCCGACGAGAGAGAAAAACAAGGCAAAATCTCATGAATAATAAACGTAGCAGTAGTATTAAGTCCGATGTCTGGCGCCTGATTTTTATTCCCTCCATCAGCATTATTGTTCTGATTGCGGTCAGCTTAACCTATTTGTGCATCTCGCAAATTAATAAATTTATTGATTTGCGCGGCAATGCGCTTGTGCAAAAGACCGCGCACTTGCTGCATAAACCCATGCTCGAAAATAATCGTGAACTCGTGCAAAACATGCTCGATGCCTCACTTGAAGAACCGTACATTCGCGCTGTACACGCTTACTACGCTGACACCAATCAAAGCTTTCATAGCGGCCCGCAATTCATGCAGACCGACGATACAAGTGAACCCAATAGGCAACTTCCTCTTAAACGCCAAACCGATCGCACGCTACGCTTTTCGCATCCACTGGTGGATCTCGACAATAAAAACCCAATTGGCTGGGTAGAGCTTGAATTAATGGCTGCGCCCTACGCGGTGGTACGTTATGAAGCCATAGTATTGAATATCGCGCTCACACTACTGTGCTTGATTATCGGAGCTTATTTTGCAATTTCACTTTACTACCGCATTACCGATCCACTCGATCACATTAAAAACATCGTGCATGCGTTAGCGCGCGGCCGTTTGAATGAGCGGGTAGAAAAACAAAATTCCAGCGAGTTTTTAGGTTTGGCTGAATCGATCAATACCATGGCAGATTACATGGAAGCGGCGCAGGCCGACATGCAATCCCATATCGATCACGCCATTGAGGATCTGCGCGAGACATTAGAAACCATTGAAATTCAAAACGTAGAATTAGATTTAGCACGCAAGGAGGCACTGGAAGCCAGTAGAGTGAAATCGGAATTTTTGGCCAACACCAGCCATGAAATTCGCACACCGCTGAATGGAATTCTTGGCTTTATCAATCTCGCACTCAAAACAGAACTCAATGAACAACAGCGAGAGTATCTTGAAACCATTCGCGACTCCGCGCAAAATTTGCTCACCGTCATTAACGGTATTCTCGATTTCTCTAAAATTGAATCGGGTAAGCTCACACTCGATTATGCACCAGTACCTATCCGTGGGTGTATTGATGAAGTCCTACATATACTGGCACCCGATGCTCACGAAAAAAATCTGGAATTAATTAACTATGTTGAGCCCTGCATCCCCAAAAATTTATTGGGCGACGCACTGCGCTTTAAACAAGTACTCTCTAATTTGGTCAGCAACGCAATCAAGTACAGCAGCAGTGGAAACATTTTGATTAGCGTTAGTATTCTGCAACGACAAGAAACGCAAATCACCCTTAAAGTGTGTGTGAGCGATGAAGGCATAGGCTTGACTCGCGAAGAGCAAGATTTGCTCTTCAGCCCATTTAACCAGGCAGACTCATCCAATACCCGCGAGCATGAAGGCACAGGCCTGGGCTTGGCAATTTGTAAAGGATTAGTCGAGCGCATGCACGGTGAAATCGGTGTGGTGAGTGAACCTGAACAAGGCTCCACCTTTTGGTTCACTGCGCGCTTGGGTATCGACAAACGCCAACCCTCCGTTAACCAATTAGCTAACTTAAGCGATTACCGTATTTTACTCTGCGGTGAAAATCCAGCATCGCTAAAAAAAATCGACAACCTATTACATGAGTGGAACGGCAACACCCAAAGTATTCCCGCCATACATGATTGCTTCCCTATTTTGCGGAACGCTCGCAACAAGCAGAGTAATTTTGATTTATTGATTCTGGATATTGCGCCAAACGAGCGAAAAATTCCGCCCGTATTGCTCAATAATTTGGCAGAACAATTAAATGCAGAATTTAATTGCACACTGATAGCCTGCTGCACTCCGGCACATCAGCGCTTGTTCCGCGCCCATTCAGAGAAGTCCCAGGTGCTGTTTATCAACAAACCAATTGCTTACGATTCACTCTTGCAAACCTTGGGGCGGCAATTGGATTTGCATATAAAAGATATGCGCGAGCAAGATGAAGAAGAGGCCTTAAGGCCGAGTGTATCGGTGTTATTAGTGGATGATAACCTTTCAAATCTGCAGCTCGCTTCAGAACTATTGCGTGGCTTGAACACGCAAGTCGTACAGGCGAGCAACGGCAAACAAGCAATCGATGCATGCAGGGAAAATGAATTTGATGTGATCTTTATGGATATACAAATGCCCGGAATGGATGGAATGGAAGCAACACGCCATATTCGCGCACAGGAAGAAGGCAAACGTCGTACACCAATTATTGCGCTCACTGCACATACCATCACCGAGCAAAAAGCAGAATTATTAATTGCAGGTATGGATGACTGCATCAGTAAGCCCGTGAATGAGTCACAACTGGCACATATTATTAATCGTTGGGCGAGCCTGTCAGGCAAAAAAGAAGTTGTTATTCAAATAGACGAAAAAAATCACCATCAACATGTGCGCGAGCCCTTGCCGACACAAGATCTCACTGGCTCAGTCGATATTCAACTTTGTTTGAAGCTGGCGAATAACAAACCTGCTCTTGCGCGCGACATGCTCAGCATGCTGCTGAGTGGTTTGGAAGCTGAAAAACATCAAATTAACGCCGCGCTTGCGAATAGCGACTATGAAGAATTGGGCGAGCTGATTCACCGCCTGTACGGCAGTAGTTGTTATTGTGGTGTACCGCGCTTAAAACATATTAGCGGCCTGCTCGATAAACTTTTCCAAAGCGACCAATACGAACAAGCGCGCGATGCGATTCCCGCACTTAATCACGCACTCGATGACTTAATTACTTGGGGGCGAGATAAAGAACTAGACACCTTGTTTGGTTTGGAAAAAGCAGACGCCTGATGTGAACATCGGAACACCGACGAATGCGAACTCAATCTTGTTTGGCAGACGCAAACAACTGTCGACTATTAAGTGGGCGGCTGCCAAGCAATGGCTTCAACAAACGCCGTGAAAGATACTTCGCTGCGAGGCGAGTCGCAGGGTCAGAATAATCTCCCTCTGCTATCGCCAACAACCATCGGCCTTTTAGCAAGAATTGCTCGGGCACATCAGGGCCAGCACTAAAAAAACCCTCCTGCACGTGGCACTCATAAGATCCTTGCGCGTCTATTGCGCAATCATTACGCGCATCCGCCGTAAAATCCAAACCGTAGCCCAATTCGGTCAACAAACGGAATTCAAATTTGCGCAGAAGTGGCTCAATATCATCCTTGTTCTGCAATGCGTTCAAACTTTGTTCATAGGCGTAATACAAGCCGTTGTGTCGGTCCATTTCAGGCAGGAGTCGAACCAGCAACTCATTGAGATAAAAACCGGAATATAAATGATTGGCAGTAAGCGAGAGAAAATGGTTGTCGGACTCAAAACTGGTGAGTAGCTTCATATCCGTTTTGCCCTGCCAACACACCAGCAAACGGCTAAACGGATTCAACAATTGACGCTTTGGAGTTTTGTTTTTGCGCACACCGCGTGCAACCGCAGTGACACGCCCAAAGTCGGGCGTGAGAAAATCAATCAATAAACTGGTGTCGCGATACGGACGGGTGTGGAGGATATAGGCGGGCTGAAGGTCAACACGCATGACAGTCAATTAAAATTCGTTATAGCCGAGACTACGCAAGGCGCGCTCGTCGTCAGACCAGCCGGATTTTACTTTTACCCAAAGCTTGAGCATGATTTTCATCTCAAACAGTTTTTCCATATCGGTGCGTGCTTCAGTACCAATCAATTTGATACGGCTGCCTTTATCGCCGATCAGAATTTTTTTCTGGCCATCACGTTCAACCAAAATCAGCGCGGATATATTCAGCAAATTACCTTCTTGCTTAAATTCTTCAATCTCTACAGCCATTTCATAGGGCAACTCATCACCCAGTTGACGGGTAATTTTCTCGCGCACAATTTCAGCGGCCATAAAACGTGAGCTGCGATCAGTGACCTGATCTTCCGGATACATATGTATACCTTCCGGTAGACGCTCAGTAACCAACTGTTCCAACCGATCCAGGTTAGTATTGCGCAGTGCCGACATAGGAACAATTTCGGCTACATTTAACTTTTCTGACAAGCTTTGCAGATGCGGCAGCAAGGTTTCTTTGTCTTCAATTTGGTCGACTTTGTTCACCGCCAAAATAATTGGACATTTCACGTGCTGCAATTTTTCCGCTACCGCCTCATCCTCTTCCGTCCAAATAAAACGGTCGATTACAAATATCACCACATCGACATCTTTCATCGCGCTGGTGGCGGCTTTATTCATGTAACGGTTAATGGCCTTTTGTTGGCCGAGGTGCATACCGGGGGTATCCACAAAAATAATCTGCACATCGCCTTCCGTTTTAATGCCGACCACCGCATTGCGCGTCGTTTGTGGCTTGCGCGAGGTGATACTGATTTTTTGCCCGAGAATATGATTGAGCAAGGTAGACTTGCCCACATTGGGGCGCCCAACGATGGCAACATAACCACAGCGACTGCCGGTAATTTCAGGCTGATCTACATCTGATTCAAAAGTCATAAAAAATACTGGAAGAGAGAATGGAAATTGGGAGCGATCGGTTAGTGTGCGAGCTTACAAAACTCAATCGATTTTTAACTGCGCCAACATCAATACAGCAGCTTGTTTTTCCGCTTCGCGGCGGCTGGAGGCAGTTGCACTAGTGGGTTGTTTCGTTAATGCGACGCGGCACTCTATGGTAAACATTTGCGCGTGCCCTTCACCACCCACTTCTACTACAACATACTCAGGCAGCGGCTGACGCTGGGCCTGCATGAATTCCTGCAAGCGCGATTTGGAATCTTTGGCACTGGTATTCAGACCCAACTCATTCAAGCGCGGAGCAAACCAGGTCAATACCCGCTCGCGACAAATATCAAAACCGCTCGCGAGATAAATTGCACCAATAATGGCTTCGACACTGTCCGCCAGGATTGAATCGCGCCTATGACCACCGGATTTCATCTCGCCTTCACCCAGCACCAGACACTCACCCAATTCAAATTCGCGCGCAAGTTCGGCCAGGGTGTCGCCTTTTACCAGCTGCGAGCGCAAGCGGCTCAACTGGCCTTCACGCACTTCGGGAAAACGTTTGAACAACGCTTCACCGACAATAAAATTTAAAATCGAATCACCCAGAAACTCAAGGCGTTCATTGTTAGTAGCGCCGTGGCTGCGATGTGTTAGCGCCAGCTGCAGCTGGCGTTGATCTTCAAAATGATAGCCAAGACGTTGTTCGAGGCGCTGGTATTTAAGTGTTAGCACAAATTACTTGGTCTTTAATATGGCGGGTGGTTTGCAGCATTGGCCAGGGCGAGTGCTGTCGAGGTGATTCTGGAAACTTAACACCAAATCGATATTGTAAAAAAGCGGCACGCGGGTTTCGTAATCTATGGTAACAACGACCTTTTCGCTTTCGCGTTCGATCTTGATATTTTTGGTCGGCCCTTCGCTGCGAACATTATTAATCATGTAAAAGTTGTTAAGCTTTTTTGTGATTTCAGCATCCGTCATTTGCTCAAGCTTTTCACCGCTGTTTTCAAACGAGCGCAAAGCGGCCTCAACATAGCGGTTCTCGGCGTAGAGCGGAATCACCTTGAAGGCGAACAACAAAAAGAACCCTGCAATAGCAATCACCAAGGCCCACTGCAACATCCCCAAGCCACGTTGATGTTTGATCGATCTAAGGTTGCGCACGTTCATTGCAATTGACTCCGATTGAGAGGAATGACCAGCATTCAACTTAACACAGACACTTATTTAATAACGCCGACATGATCAAAAGATGGAATGCTCAGGAATTTCTCCCAGTGCATCCAGACGGCAAAGGCTTTGCCGACGATCGCATCTTCAGAAACATACAACCACTCGCGGCTATCCAAACTGTTATCGCGATTGTCACCCATCATAAAATAGTGCCCTTCTGGCACGACCCAAGATCCACGCACACTTAAACGACTAGGTTGAATGTGTTTATAGGTGGTGAATTCTTTACCGTCAATATTCTCAGTGGTCATCCTCAGCATTGGCGCTCCAGCCGGCAGTTCAGCAACCAGTTTTTCTTCAATCACCTTGCCATTAATACTCAGCACATGATTATTGTAAGAAATATGGTCGCCCGGTAAACCAATGACACGTTTGATGTAATAGGTCTCGGGCTGATGCGGCGGGAAAAACACCATGACATCACCGCGTTCGGGTTTACCAATCGGGATGATTTCGGCATTCAACACCGGAGCACGCACACCGTAAGCAAATTTATTGACCAAAATAAAATCGCCTACTTCCAGTGTGGGGATCATGGAACCCGATGGAATTTGAAACGGCTCGACTAAAAACGAACGTAAAAAGAAAACGATAAATAATACTGGAAAAAAAGATTTGGAATACTCGACCAAAATCGGCTCTTTGGCAGCGACTGATTTGGCTTCCTCAAACGCATTTTTTTGTTGCTCGGTTTCGAGCGACATGCCGGCAAACTGTTTTTCAACTGCCGCCAGTTTGGCTTTGCGTGGACGCGACAACACTAATGCGTCAAACAGCCACACCAAACCGGTAATGAATACCGCGAGCGTGAGAATCAGAGGAAGGTTAATACTGCTCATCAAGTTTCCTTAGTGTGTTATTTATCTGCGATAACGATTAACTAGATTCATTAGCTATCGATTTTCAGTACAGCAAAGAAAGCCGCCTGCGGAATTTCAACGCTACCCACTTGTTTCATGCGCTTCTTACCGGCCTTTTGTTTTTCCAACAATTTTTTCTTACGGGTTGCATCCCCACCGTAACATTTTGCTGTTACATCTTTACGTAATGCTTTTACTGTTGAACGTGCGACGATTTGCCCACCAATGGCGGCTTGGATCGCGACGTCATACATCTGGCGCGGAATCAACTCTTTCATTTTTTCGGTGAGCGAGCGCCCCATACCGTGGGCTTTATCGCGATGCACAATAATTGCCAAGGCATCCACTTTTTCGCTGTTGATCAACACATCCAATCGCACCAGACTTGCCGCCTGGAAACGGGTAAAACTGTAATCAAGCGAGGCATAACCACGGCTAACTGACTTTAAACGGTCAAAGAAATCGGTGACCACTTCATTCATCG
>CAIOHY010000064.1 GCA_903858205.1 uncultured Cellvibrio sp. | reverse complement strand
CCAGAATATGAAGAAGATCGCGCTGTTGCTGGCGCGTTTTTGTAATCCATTGCGGGTATTAAGGCTTATTAAAGCGCTATGGGAGTTAATTGGCCTGTTTAGCGAGAAAAATGGGCGCATTGGCAATCAATCACCAGAAATCCGTTTGATGTGTAAACTGGGCTAAAAATACAAAACCCCACTTTTTTAGGGTGGGGTTTGTCAGCAATCTGAGGCACCTGCGGGTGCCTCTTTGCATTGCGCCGCGCCGCACTGTTACGCGCTATCCGCACCTGGCAGGATCTATCAATGGCGCAATGAACAGGCTATGCTTTAGCCGTTAAAAATAGATAAGACAAATCACGATGTTGATAAAACCTTTGCTATCAGTTGCGCTCAATAGATGTCGTCCTTGGCTGCCGCCGCAGCCGAGGCTGCAGGTTGTGTTAGTGTTTTTTTTACCCCTCCTTCTTTTGCTATCCATGTTCTGCGCCAATCCTGCTTGGTCGCAAGGCCTCAATAAGGAAAAAATTACCGCATCCTATTTGTACAACTTTGCCAAAAATATTGAATGGCCGAATCAGAAGGCCATGACCTCATTTGATATTGCCGTTTACGGCACGAGTTCTTCTGCATTGATGAATGAACTTGCGGTATTACAGGACAAGGTAAAACTGCGCAATCTACCGATTACTGTTAGTCAAGTAGATCAGGTGGATGCACTGGTGAATTACCATCTTGTTTATGTGGAGGAAGTGAGTGCCAAAATACTCGCGGATATTTACGAGAATATTGATGGCAAGCCTGTCTTGTTGGTGACCGATTCTTATAACAACAAGCAATTGGTGATGATCAATCTGATCACTACCGAGGATGGCCGACTGAAATTTGAGGTCAATAAATCCAATATTATCAAACATGATTTAACGCCCTTGCCGGAATTGATTTTAAATGGCGGCACTGAAATTGACGTTGCAAAATTGTATCGCGAGGGGCAGGCCTCGCTTATTGCGCTGCAAAAACAATTGCGTGGTCGTGAGAAAACACTGAAGCAATTGGCTGAGGCGATAAAAACGCAAGAATTGGCAACTGCGAATTTGCAAGCGCAAATGGCCGAGTTAAATGTCAACATTAAAAAAAGTGATGCACTGATTGCTGAGCAGAAAGCGCTCTTGCTGGATCAGCAAAAACACATTGAAACCAGCAGGCAAGAGCGCGAAGCTTTGTTGCGTGAAGTGGAGCTGCGCACTAAGGAATTGGATGAGCAACAAAAGCATCTGCGTACTATTTTGCAAGAAATCGACGTGCGCGAAAAACGCCTCACTTATTTAAATGCCACCATCAAATCGCAAGAAGATACTATTTTCAAACAAAAAAATGCCATTGTTGATCTCGACGAATTAGTCGATTCGCAACAGGTTGCTTTGCGTTATTTGTGGGGCTCGGTGATTTTGGGTGCGTTGCTGATTGTTACGGTATTGATCGCTTACACCATCAAACGCCGCGACAACCAACGTCTTGCAGCGCATAGTCAGGATTTGCAGATTGCGCGTGACCGGCTCGCCATTGCCAAGCGCAAAGCGGAAGACGCGAGTAAAGCAAAGAGTGAATTCTTGTCGCTTATGAGCCATGAATTACGCACGCCATTGCAGGCGATCATTGGCTACACCGAAGTGGTCATTGAAGATTTAAAACTGGCAGATGACGAACATCATGTCAAAGATCTTGGCCGCGTTATTCTGAACAGCGAGCGGTTGTTAAAGTTGATCAATGGTGTATTGGATCTGGCCAAGATTGAATCCGGGCGTATGGATTTGGATCTCACCGAAGTGAAGTTGTCGAGTTTGGTCGATGAGGCGTTGGCTACAGTCGCGCCCCTCGCTGAAAAAAATGCCATACAGTTACACGTTGATGTTGATGATGGTGAATCGCTGCCGATTGCCGACCCAGAGAAGTTACTTCATATATTGATTAATCTCTTGGGTAATGCGATTAAATTTGCACCCAAAGGTCAGGTGCGTGTTAAGGCGTATCATCAACCGAAACAAATCCACATCAGCGTAGCCGATACCGGTATTGGTATTTCAAAAGAGCAGCAAGCCAGTATTTTTGATCCTTTTAGGCAGGCCGATTCGGGTACTACACGCAGATTCCAGGGCAGTGGTTTGGGCCTATCGATAACGCGTCAGTTATGCGAACTAATGGGGGGGGGCATTCGGGTTGAAAGTGAGTTGGGCGCGGGCTCCAAGTTTATTGTTGAGCTGCCATTGCCAATCAACCCTCCGCTAGTACAAACCGCTAAAGCAGATGATGAGTCGCCCATGTCACTCTCTGAGCCGGTTGCGCCTGAACCCGTTGGCGAACAAGTGGTGATGATCGATGATGATCCTGCGTTCCTCGACATCATGGCGCGCACTATTCGCGCCGAAGGCTATCAGGTGTACACCGCGAGCGATGCCGAAAGTGGTTGGCGCCTGATTCAGTCCGTCAGGCCTGATGTCATTACGTTGGATTTATTTCTACCTGACCAGCATGGTTGGATTTTGTTTGAGCGGATCAAGGCTGATCCCGATGTCAACGACATCCCCGTCATTGTGATTTCCATGATCGAAGAGCGTCGGCGTTTTAATCGCCAGCCGGCTGAAGAATATTTGACCAAGCCGGTCAGACGCGAAACCCTTAAGCAGGCAATCCAGCGTCTCGCGCCACACAAGAATACGGAAAACCTATCCTAAAGTTACGTCAAACTGCTTTGCTTTAATGCGAATGTAAACTATCTTTAACTGCGCTTAGTGCGAAAAGTGCTTAGACCCGGTTTCTTAGATGATTAATTATCCTCTCAGGTTTGCCGGTTGATCAATTGATGTTGTCAGCGGAATGACGTAGATCCTTTTGAATAGGTTGTCATTATGCGCGTGATAAGAACACAAGCGCCGCTGCTTGCATTAGTTTTATCCCTCCGGGCTGGCAGCGCTTACGCCGAGACTGGCGAACTATCCTCTTCTGGTAACTTTTACAATCTCTCGCTGGCCGAATTGGGTCAGGTCGAAATTTCTATCGCCACCGGAAACAGTACGCCGCTTGATCGCGCGCCGGCTACGGCTACGGTTATCTCAGCTATTGAAATTCAGGCCATGGGCGCTCGCAATCTGAATGAAGTGCTGGAAACCGTTCCTGGTTTGCATGTGTCCCTCTCATCGTTAAGCCGATTGGATTCGGTCTATTCCATTCGCGGCATTCATACCGGCTTAAATCCACATGTGCTCTTGATGCTAAATGGAATACCCGTTCAATACAGCGCCCAGGGCGGGCGCCCAACCTTATTCCGTTTACCAGTGGCCGGTATTGAACGAGTGGAGGTAATCCGTGGGCCTGGGTCAGCAATCTATGGTGCGGATGCCTTCTCCGGAGTGATCAATGTTGTTACTAAGGATGCATCGACAATAACGTCAACGCGAGTTGGGGGAGCGTCTGGATCTTTTGGTACTCGTGAATTGTGGTTGGAGACGGCGACTGATTGGCACGCCACTGATATTGCATTCACTATGGCGTACCAAAAAGCGGAGGGCGATACCGGGCGCGTGGTTGGTACCGATTTGCAATCTACCCTGGACGCACTTTTAGGCACTCGTGCGTCGCTAGCACCTGGCAGTTTATCCACCCGTTACGAGGTGCTTGACTCTCATCTATCGCTGAGCGGTACGCAATGGCAATTTAATTTTTGGAACTGGTTGTCACGCGATGCAGGCGTCGGTGCTGGTGCTGCGCAGGTGCTTGATGCCGCAGGAAGCGATGAGAGTGATTTATGGATGGCCGACTTCACTTACCGTTTTGATAACGACGACAACGAATGGGATAAGAGTCTGCGGCTCAGTTATTTTCGCTATGATCAGGAGTCCAGATTTGTCCTCTTTCCCGGCGGTGCAGTATTGCCAATCAGCAAGCAGCTGGGCAATCAAGGCAATATTGATTTCGCCCAGCCAAATGCTAATTGGATGCTATTTACTGATGGGGTGAGGGGTAACCCGGGCGGGGCGACGGAAGATGCACAATTGGATTATGTTGTTATCTTCAAAGGGTGGGATTCCCATCAGGTGCGCGCTGCAGTTGGTGCACGGGAACAGTCTGCCGAACCGCGCGAGCATAAAAACTTTGGCCCTGGTGTGCTCACTGGATCAGAAATGATGGTGGGTGGAGATCTGAAAAATGTAAGTGGTACTGAGTATGCTTTTTTGTCTAATTACTCGCGCACCATTGGTTATTTGTCATTGCAAGATGAGTGGCAGATAACGGGCAATATGCAGTTGACCAGCGGCTTGCGCTACGACAATTATTCGGATTTTGGTTCAACAACTAACCCGCGCGTAGCACTGGTATGGACAACTAACGACCGGTTAACAACGAAACTCATGCACGGCCGCGCCTTTCGTGCGCCATCATTTATCGAGAAAGCCAGCAAGAATAATCCTGTGTTATTAGGCAATTCGGCTGTGGGGGCGGAGCGCATCGCAACCACAGAGCTGTCGTTGAATTTTTATGTGTCGGAAAGCATTGGAACCAACCTGACGCTATTTGATTATCGCGCGACAGATCTGATTGAGTTTGTCCCCTCCGACATTACCAACAAAATTGCTAAAAATACGGGCGATCAAGAAGGTGATGGTTACGAGGCAGAGTTGAACTGGCGCCCATTGAATAACGTATCCATAGCTTCAAGTTTTTCCTATCAAGATGCACGCGACCAAAGCACTGGTGCTGCCATTCAGGATGCGCCAGCAAAACAATTTAAATTGATGGTGGATTGGGAGTTTTTACCTGCTTGGCATTGGCATAACCAATTGACCTGGATTGGGGATCGCAGCCGTCGTCAGGCAGATCCTGTTCTTAAATCGCAGGGTGACAGCCGCGCTCCCGTTGCCGACTACCGTTTGTGGGACATGAATCTGCGCAGAGCCAATATTTTCGAGGGTGTGGATTTAATGATTGCAGTGCGCAATGTGGTGGATGCCGATGCAAGAGAGCCGAGCAGCGGTGAAATCCCTGAAGACTATTTATTGGAGTCGCGCAGCGTTTTGTTGGAGTTGAGTTATCGATTCAATTGAGTGTGATGTGATAGCTCTTTATCGTTAATCGCTTCTGGAATTTATTGATGCAAGAAAAAAACGCCAATCAGGTGCGCAGCAGAAATGAAATTTTTGCAGAGCGAACCAGCACGAAAATTTATCTTGAGCAAGCCAGTGACGATAATCCGTACATCGCCAGTGCGGCGGTTTGTCATGGGTATGGTGTCAATGAGGTGATGGCGAAGAAGTCATTTGCCGATGTGTTTTATTTATTGTTTCGCGGTGAGTTGCCAACACCGGATGAAGTGCAGATTCTGCAACAATTGATGATTGCACTCATCAACCCCGGGCCGCGTCATCCCGCCACTCGCGCCGCAATGAACGCGGGCATTGGTAAAACAGATCCCGCCCATATACTACCCATTGGCGCTGCGCTGCTTGGTGGTGAGCATCAGGGTGGTGGAATAGTGGACGAAGCGATGCGTTTTTTGCGTAAGCAACAAACTACAGATGCGGCAACCTCTGCTGCAGCGCATCTGGAATCCTCAACACCCATTCCCGGTTTCGGTGCCTACTACGGTGGCATTGATATTCTTGCAAACAAACATGCCGCGCAACTCGCGCAACTACCCGGCGCAGGCAAAGCCTTGCAATGGGGCATGCAAATGAGCCGCGCACTTGAAGCACAAGGTGTAGGTTGGTTAATGCCTGGTGTTGCCGCTGCCGTATTGTCGGATTTGGGTTTCCAACCTAGAGCGGGTGTTTGTTTGTATCAATTAATGGGGGCGCCAGGCGTGGTTGCTCATGGTTTGGAAGTAGCCAATAAACCTATTACGGCGATGCCTTTTGTCGCTGATGAACAGTATTTTATTGAGCGGTGATCGGCATGCCTGAAAAAACATTTAGCGATCAGCAGATCATTGACTCACTGAATGCCCGCCGTGGAAAAATAATCAGTAAGACGGGTGGTTGGTTTCCCGGTAAGGGGGTTTTCAGTCATGGCTATTCCATGATGGATGATTTAGTGGGGAAAAAATCCTACTTCCAAATTGTGATATTAAATGCGACAGGCAAAATGGCTTCCGCTGAATTCGCGCATTGGGTTGAGGTTGGTTATTCATGCCTCAGCTGGCCTGACCCGCGTATTTGGTGCAATCAAATTGGTGCGCTCGCAGGTGGTGTGCGCACCTCAGCAATCGCAGCAACAGCCATGGGGGTACTCGCGACAGATTCGCGTACTTATGGCGTCTACCCATTAAAAGAAGGCGTGCAATTTATTCAAGCGGCCTTGGTGAACCATCAGCAAGGGTTATCTGCCGAGCAGATAGTGGCGAGCGTGCCTTCGCGTGGCGGCAAGCCGTTAATAGTGGGATATATTCGCCCCATCGCAAAAGGTGATGAACGTATCCGCGCCATGGCAAGCATCGCTGAAGGCTATGGATTTCCAATGGGGCCGCATCTTGCGTTAGCAATGGCGATTGAACGGGTCTTGCAGGAAAAATATGACGAGGGAATGAATGTTAATGGCTACGTATCTGCCGTAATGGCCGACCATGGTTTTTCACCGGACGAGGTGTATCAAATCTTTACGACCTTGGTAGCCAGTGGCGTAACAGCCTGTTATTTGGATACTTACCATCAGCCACTGGATAGCTTTCTACCTTTGCGGTGCGACGACATTGAATATCAAGGCACTGCAAAACGCGCAGTACCAACAGCAGAGTAAACGCGCACTACGGATGCGGCACAGGGGCGTTTGCTGAGTGGTCTGGCGTTTGCGCGGTGGGTTGGAACAATTTTGTTATCGGCAGCGGATGGCCAATGTGATATCCCTGTACAAAATCAATTCCCATGGTTTTTAGAATGTCGAGAATTTCCTCGTTCTCCACATATTCCGCAACCGCTTTTTTACCCAGTGCCTGAATCACTTGGATCATCGATTTAACCAGCGTTTGATCGATTTTGTCGTGATGCAGGTTTTGGATAAACGAGCCATCCAATTTAATGTAGTCCGCGGGTAGGTCTTTCAAATAGGCAAAGCTACTGAACCCGGAGCCAAAATCATCCACTGAAAAACTGCAGCCCAATTTGTGCAGCTCAGCAATCACGCGCTGGGTGATATGCAAATTAAACAAGCTCGCACTTTCAGTGAGTTCAAAGGTGATGCGCTTGGGGTCAACGCCAGTTGCATTCAGGTTTTCCAGAATGGTGGGCACTAGATTGTCATCTTTAAACGCCTGCGCGGAGAGATTAATGGCGATGTGACTCAGCTCTGAATGCTGTTTGAGTTTGTGAATTGCCAGTTTAATAATCCAGCGATCCAATAAATGCATTTCACCGGCGGCTTCCAGTGCGGGAATAAAATTATTCGGGCCAACAATTTTTCCGTCGGGTTCTATTAAACGAACCAGCGCTTCGTAGTAAGAAATTCTATTGTTTTTGATATCAAAAATAGGTTGAAAATAGAGCGTCATTCGGTCTTCAGTAATCGCTTTACGCACTTTCTGCGATGTGTTGATCGAATGGCGTAGCTCGTCGCTCTCACTGTCGAGCGGATCGTATTGGTGAATTAGATTGCGTCCGCGCCCTTTGGCTACATAGAGTGCTATGTCGGCGCGCATTAAGTGTTCTTCGGGGTTTTTGGTGCTGCCATCGATTAAAGTGAGCCCCATACTGCTACCGAGGTTAATGCGTTGCTCCTGCAATTGAAAACTGAATTCTCCAATAATTTGCTGAATACTGCGGGCAAAATCGTGCGCTTCAGTGGCGTGTATATCGCGCAATAAAATCGCAAACTCATCACCGCCCAGGCGGCACAGAATATCGGCTCCACGAATACGTTTGCTGAGCAGATGCGACATTTCGCGCAACACGTCATCCCCTTTTTGATGACCGAAGGTATCGTTGATTACCTTGAAGTGATCCAGATCCAAATACACCAGCGCATGTTGGCGACTATTGCGTACCGAATCAGCGGTCAGTTGTGCGAGGGTCGTTTCAAAAAAGTGGCGATTGTAGAGCCCGGTGAGTGAGTCATGCATCGCCAAATATTTCAGTTGCTCTTGCGATTTACGCCGTTCGGTGATGTTGTCCAGGCAGACAGTCAAATTACTCTGCTGTTTGGTGTTGCTGGAGCGGCTGATTTTTAACTGCGCCCACAATTTTTGGTGGTTGTTACTGCTCAGGCATATTTCTATTTCAGGGCAGGGTTTGTTTTGCGTCACTGCTTTACGGATTTTGCTTTTGTACAGCGAAAACTGTGCGATATCTTCTGGTGCGATAAAACACTCCAGCGATTTGCCGACACAATCGCCAACGGAATAGCCCATCATGGTTTCCCATGCGCGGTTGAGATAGCAAATCGTAAAATCTGCATCCAACTCCATCACTACGGATTGCAAATCATCGAGCAGTTGATGATGATTTTCATAGAGTTGGCGATACGCCAGCTCGCGCTCTTGCAGTGACTTTACTTGCGCAGCGAATTGCGCGTTGCTCACTAAAAAATCATCGCGGTGAATGGCGATGTCACAGACTTTGCGTAATTGTTCAGCGCGAAAGGGTTTGGGTAAAAAATCGACCGCGCCCAGTAACATTAATTCTTCTGCCTGATCGATGGTGGTGTGGGCCGTCATGATGACCACGGGTTGATCGGCGTCGATACTTTGGATTTCAATCAGAATATCGCGCCCCGATAATTTGGGGAGCATCACATCCAGCAGCACAAGGTCATGGCGCCGCAGCACCCATGCCTGGAGGCCTGTATCACCTTCGGTTGCCACTTCAATATCAAATGCAGGAGCGAGCACACGTTTAATTAAATCGGCGGTGTCGGGTTCATCTTCGACCACTAGCAGGCGCGGTTTGGGAAAGTTGTGTTGCGCGCTCTGCGCGAGTTGCATTACCAAGGTGGGCAATTGTTTGATGTGGTCAAGCGGCAACAATTGATTGATGCCGTATTCGCGCGCGGTGACTTCTGCGATGCGTTCACACCAGGTGCTGGCGATAATCACAATGGGCATGTCGGCGCGGCAGTGGAGTATGCCGCTGCGCACCAAGCGCGAGAGGCGCCAGCCATCAAGGTCAGCGGTGTCGACATCCACAATTAAGACATCGATGGTTTGGTTGCGCAGCACGCGGAGTGCTTTTTGTGCGGAATCAACACTGGTTAGATTTTTTAGCCCAGCCACAAGCAAGCTGCTATTAATTGCTGCCAGTGCGGAGGGGTCGTTATTAACGATAAGAATGTTAATAGACGCGCGTGGTTGATCAGGATTGGTGTTATTGGTTAACACTCATTAGTCTCCGAAATAATATCCCCTCAGCCTAGCATAAACTGCGATTTTCTTTTCGCCTAGGGATGTTTTTCGTGTAGACCTTGTCTGACTCATTCGTGCATCGCACCTAATCTGCGGTGCGCGGTGTTAGCCTCCCGGTGTTGCCGAGCCGTTGATTGCCAAGCTCTTAATTCGATCGCCCATAGGTGGAATTTCATTTCGGTCGATGCGCACATCAAGTAAGGTCGGGCTATTTTTCTGAAAGAGTGCGTTGTAATCGAGTGCATCCAATTGCTCTGGTGAATTGATCACTATGCCGTCCACGCCCATCGCTTGCGCCATGAGTGCGTAGTTAACCTCGTTTAATTCCCAGCCGATTGACTCCTGCTGGCCGAGCATTTGTCCGTGCATCACCATGCCCATCGCTGAATCGTTCAACACGAGAAACAGTATCGGTAGTTGTTGTTGTGCAGCGACGGTAATTTCTTGCGCGCTCATCAAATAGGAGCCATCGCCAACAATGCAGAGTGTGGGTGCAGCGCGATTGGCAATGGCGGAGCCAATCGCCGCGCCAATTGACCAGGCCATGGAGCCGTAACCCATCGCGATTCGGTAGAGGCCTTCACTGTTGGCACGCGTCAGGTAGTGTGTTGCCCAAGCCCAGCCGTTGCCCGCATCGACAAAAATACGAGTGTCGTCAGGTAAGGCGCGGGAGAGGTGGCACATCAATCGCTGGGGCTTTATCGGGCTGGCATTAGAGTCACATTTTTCCGCGTCCTTCAGAGTAAAAAAACCACCGTTGGCGTTTCTCGACACTGAGCCCGGCAGCGTTTGCCAAGTGCGACCCCATTGGCGCGCCTCGCGCAGGCTCTTGACCAGTCGATCAAAGATCACATCGATATTGCCGAACACATGCAGGTTCGCCATGGGCGAGCGGGTGAAATGTTCAATCGATGAATCTATATGCACGAGTTTGGTGTTGAGCAGATCGCTTTTCCAGCCGCTGGTACCCAGTTCGCCCAGTTCGGTGCCCACAGCAAGGATCAGGTTGACCTCTGTGTTCTGCAACAGATTGTGCGCGCTTTCGTGCCCGGCAAAACCGAATACGCCGCGGTATTGGGGGTGGTGTTCGTTGACCCAGGTTTTCCCCATAGGGCCAGTCACAAACGCGGCGCCAGTTAGCTCGATAAATTCCATGATCTGCTTACTAGCGTTGCCAACACCATGGCCAATGTACATAACGATGTTATCGACTTTGCCCAGTTTTTCGCACAGTCGGGCGATTGAGGAATCATCGGCCATGGCGAAATTGTGCACCAGCAGGTCGCTGTGGATATGCCCATTGATAGTGGCTGGTGCGCGCATCACATCGGCCGGAACGCTGATATGAACCGGCCCATTGGGTTTGCGATGTGCCGCCATGATTGCCGAAATCAATTTACTTTCGAGCTGTTCGTGGTGCGACACCAGGGTATTAAATTGGGTGATATAGCGGAACATGCCAACGGTATCGATTGCCGTGCAGCTCGATTCCTGCAGGG
The DNA here is from genome assembly GCA_903858205.1 of uncultured Cellvibrio sp. Taxonomy (GTDB): domain Bacteria; phylum Pseudomonadota; class Gammaproteobacteria; order Pseudomonadales; family Cellvibrionaceae; genus Cellvibrio. Next base: position 978 of record CAIOHY010000064.1, on the reverse strand, counting down.
CGCGCTTGCCGAACTTGGGCAGGGGTGTTTGCGCGGTGATTACCAGCATGGGTATTTCGTCGGCGAGGGCAGATGCCACACCGGTAATCAGGTTGGTGGCGCCAGGCCCCGTCGTCGCACAGACCACGCCCATTTTGCCCGTCTCGCGCGCGTAACCATCGGCCATAAACGCCGCTCCGCATTCGTGGCGCGCTACGACGAGACGTGGCCCACCAGCGCGTTCGCTGCGTGCGAGGGAATTCAGCAGGGGCTCTATGGCGCCACCGGGAACGCCAAAGACCGTATCGATATTTAGCTGCTTGAGGTAGTCGATAATCAAGTCAGCGTAAGTTGCAGTGGGTTCCGGTGCGCACAATTCTTGTGGCGCTACAACTTGCTCCAGATGGTTGAGCGTGACCGGTTCCACCCTGGGCATAGGCTCTTCAATGGGTGGTTGATTCAGTGTCGATTGCAGGAGTACGTAGGGTTTGTTGACGGCTTGTTGCATGGAGTTCGCGCCTTTTTTCCAGAAGTGCGTGATCCATCACGGATGGGTGTCATCAGAATATGCAGCACAAAATATACCAATGACGACAATGCGGAGCACAAAAAGTAATCACGTTGCGCTGTATTTGATCGTGTTATGTTGCCATTAAAGCGTGTTCTTTGTGTGAAAGGTTAACAGTTGTTGGGCTGACGATCGTTATAAATCCCATTCTCGCGGAGGGGATTAGTGATCGTATGAATAAGAAATCCGGAGGCCAAACATTCTAGGATCCGCGTAATCGACTGCCGCGACGTTTCCGCCAAAGCGCGCCCCGCGCACAAGAATCGCTTCATTGGTGATATTGGAGGCATAAAATTTGAGTTGCCACTGATTCTCTGGTGAGGTCCAGGTTAGATTTGCGTCCAGAGTGACGTAGTTATCTTGATCTGCGAACCCATAGGGTTCATCACTTACACGATAGTCATCACTGATATGTAGTAAGAGCGAAGGTG
>CAIOHY010000063.1 GCA_903858205.1 uncultured Cellvibrio sp. | reverse complement strand
TCTAAGTCACAAATAAGAGTGAAGACCCTTCCTCTAGGCAGAATCACTTTCAAGCGATCTTGAGTTTGTTTGGGGTATCTCCTCTCAAAATTATCCATAACAAAATCCAAAAAATCATCCGAGACATCTACATCAGAAAAAATCCCGCTAGATTTTGCCTGAGCGAATAAAAATGGAATATCGTGTCTACTATTACGCTCTCTGGAAGGGCAAGTATTTGGAAACAGAAATAACGCACTTTTTATTTGAGCTTCAATTGCATAGGCATACATAAGGGCAGCCATTTGCATTTGATTGTTTTGCCAAAGCGTGCGCGCAGCAACGTAGTACTCGTATTTCTGTTTAGTCCAAAGCTCCAAAATTTGATCCGCATCCTCGCTCATACAGCGCTCCTTTTAATGATTTTTGCAATCATCAAACAATCACCCCAGAATGAAACCGAAACTCTTCATCCGTACCTTCGATCAACGTTTTTTCCAACGCTAAAAATTCCTGCACACGCGCCGAAATATCTGCACCTTCAGCGGCTCGCTTGGCTAGCGTTAAATAATCTTCGTAGTGGCGGGATTCTGATTTAAGTAGTGAGAGATAAAATGTTTGCAGCTCTTGATCAAGATGCGGGGCAAGTTTAGCGAAGCGCTCGCAGGAGCGGGCTTCGATGATGGCGCCGCAGATGAGTGTATCTATGTAGCGGCCAGGCTCCGAGGTACGAACCTGTTTGCGCAACTCGCCTGCATATCTTCCTGGAGTGATTTGATCGTAACTCACGCCCCTCGCCTTCATAATCGCCATCACCTGTTCGTAATGACGCAACTCTTCGCGGGCAAGGCGAGACATTTTGTTCATCATGTCAAAATCGCCAACGTAGCGGAACATCAAATTAATGGCTGTGGATGCCGCTTTTTTTTCGCAGTTGGCGTGATCGAGCAATAAGAGAGCTTGATTGTCCAAAGCGTTTTTTACCCAGGCATCGGGGGTTGCGCAGTGCAGAAATTGCTGGATTTTGGTGAGAGCATTCATAAAGTAAAAACTATTTGTGTTGTTCGAGGGTTTCAGCGGTGACGAAACAAGGCGATATGTAGCGTTCGTAATGGGCACAGGAAAGTGCGTAAAAATCTTTATCGATATTATCGCGAATCACCGTTAATGGCGTGCCGACCCATTTCAATTGCAACGCAAGGCCGTATTGGGATAAATCCTGAATTTGGCTAGCGCCGGCGCGCAACAAATCGAAAACCCAGCAATAGGGATTCTGCTCGGGCTTGAATTGGATTTGCTGGTGTTTAATTTGCGTGAGCAATAATGTTTCGTCATTGACTTGAATCATGTTCTGCACAATCTGTGCGAGAAACGCTTCCAGTCGCTCGGCTATTAGCAAACGCTGCTCATGGGTGTAGCTATTCCAGTCAATTACTTCATGACCAAAACGTTTGCAACCACGGCAAACACTGTCGCCAATGCCGGTGGAACAAATTCCCACACAGGGAGTTTTTACAGGTTTTAATACAAGCATAAGAATCGCGTTATATGCGAACCGGTTTAACAACCGGTTCGCAGGTGTATAAAAATAAAAAAGGTGAAAAAATTAATAAGCGGAACCAGTAATATTTAATTCAATTTTCCACAATGAACCCGCACCTGTTAGATACAGCGTTTTGCCGTCTGCACCACCGAAAGCAGCATTGGTGATATTAGCATCCGTAGTTGCTTGTGCGATTTGCTCACCCGTAGGTGTAATTACACGCAGACGACGCACTGAGTGCTCAGTAACATAAATATTGCCGAGGCAATCTACGGTCATGCCATCGGGAACGCTGATCTGCGCCAAATCTTTACCGGCTTGGGGTATACCATCAACAATAGGATAGGCTCGCAGAACGCCCTGGTCTCCGCCGCCAGCCACGTAAAGCACGTCTTCATTAGGCGAAAGCGAAACACCGTTAGGATTGCTGATGGTATCGTCAACCACCGTGACGGTGCCATCAGTCGCTACACGATAAATCGCCGTCTTTTCTTGTCCGCCAGGCGCCGCATCGCGCTGGAAAGCGGGGTCGGTAAAATAAATAGTGCCGTCTTTGGCGATGGCGAGATCATTCGGCGAATTAAATACGTTGCCGTTGAATTGCTCGACCACTGAGCTGCGCTCGCCAGTCTCTGGATTAAAACGCGAGAGACTTTTGTGCTTGTGTGTACCAGCCAGGATAAAACCATCCTTATCAACGGCGAGGCCGTTACTGCCTGAGTCTTCAATTACGGTCGTCACTACACCATTAGCATCCAATTTTTGAATGCGCGATGGGAAACCGGTGCTGAACACAAAATCAGAAAAGTAGAGCGAGTCCTTTATCCACACCGGGCCTTCAAACAAGCCAGGTTCTGTACGAGTGGTATTCGCAGCTTCGATGCGTACCGCGGTCAAATCACCGGAGGGCGCGGTGCCATCGCAGGCGGCAACAGCAGGTGAAGCAACAGCGGTTTCTACAGAAGCGGATGAGACTGCCGCAGCACTCGCCGCTGGAGTTTCCGTTGGTTTTTTATCGCACCCGGCAAGGGTAGTAAGCAAACCAACCATCAGGCTGGAAATTAAAAGGTGTTTTTGTGCTGTTTTCATCGTGTCCTCATTTTTATTGGAAAGAGCCATTTTTATGTTTGCCGTGGATATTTTGGAGTCGTCAAATACGCTCGCCACCTTATCACAATCAACTTTAAATACCGATTCCCACCAACAAACACCGGAATCTGGAAACCCGCAGTAGTTGCGTGCGGCGCATTAACAGGCTGCGCGGCTTGAGTTATACTTCCCGCCCGAATTGCCGCTCTCACGAGCTTTTTAAGGGCGCTGTTTTTTGAGCGCACTTATCCATGAAGGCCATGGATAGTCTCCGGAAGCAGAGATCCTGCCGAGGGAGTAACCCCCACACTAATGAGGATAAAACCGTGCTTGAAGCCTATCGTAAACAGGTCGCTGAACGCGCCGCAGAAGGTATTCCACCAAAACCATTGAACGCGGAACAAGTTGCTGGATTGGTTGAACTGTTAAAAAATCCCCCCGCTGGTGAAGCTGAAGTATTACTGGATTTGATCACCAACCGCGTTCCGCCCGGCGTTGATGAAGCCGCCTATGTTAAAGCCGCTTTCCTAAGCGCGATTTTGAAAGACCAAGCCTCCTCCCCCCTGATCGATAAGCCTCTCGCGATTAAACTGCTCGGTATGATGCTCGGCGGTTACAACATCGAAACCCTGGTAAACCTGCTCGATGACGCGACCCTGGCACCTTTGGCGGCCAAAGAGCTCAAGCACACCCTGCTGATGTTTGATGCATTCCACGACGTGGAAGAGAAAGTTAAAGCGGGCAACCCACACGCGAAAGAGTTGATGCAATCCTGGGCTGACGCCGAGTGGTTCACCAGCAAGCCCAAAGTTCCCGAGAGCACCAAGCTCACCGTATTCAAAGTCACCGGCGAAACCAATACCGATGACCTGTCTCCAGCACCTGATGCCTGGTCGCGCCCCGATATTCCGCTGCACTCACTCGCTATGTTCAAAATGGCGCGCGATGGCATCACCCCTGACGAGCAAGGCAAAATCGGCCCGATCAAACAAATCGAAGCGTTGAAAACCAAAGGCTATCCCTTGGTATTCGTGGGCGATGTTGTGGGTACCGGTTCTTCACGTAAATCCGCTACTAACTCAGTATTGTGGTTCATCGGTGAAGATATTCCGGGCGTACCAAACAAACGTACTGGTGGTGTGTGTATCGGCAGCAAAGTGGCGCCGATTTTCTACAACACTATGGAAGATGCAGGCGCACTGGTATTTGAAGCACCGGTTGATAACCTGAACATGGGCGATGTGATTGAGATTCGTCCTTACGAGGGCAAAATCCTCAACGCCACTACCGGCGCGGTGATTTCCGAGTTCAGTCTCAAATCCGATGTACTGTTAGATGAAGTTCAAGCTGGCGGCCGTATCCCACTGATCATTGGTCGCGGTCTGACTACCAAAGCGCGCGCGTCACTGGGCTTGCCTGCAAGCACTTTGTTCCGTCTGCCAGAATCACCGGCTGATACCGGCAAGGGCTATACCCTCGCACAGAAAATGGTAGGAAAAGCGTGCGGCGTTACCGGTATTCGCCCTGGCACTTATTGCGAGCCCTACATGACGACCGTAGGTTCACAGGACACCACCGGCCCAATGACTCGTGACGAGTTGAAAGACTTGGCTTGTCTGGGTTTCTCTGCCGACCTGACCATGCAGTCTTTCTGCCACACAGCGGCTTATCCAAAGCCGGTTGATATCGAAACCCAACATACCCTTCCCGACTTCATTATGACCCGTGGCGGTGTTTCCCTTCGTCCGGGCGACGGCATCATCCACAGCTGGTTGAACCGTATGTTATTGCCTGACACCGTAGGTACCGGTGGCGATTCACACACCCGTTTCCCAATCGGCATCTCTTTCCCTGCGGGTTCTGGCTTGGTGGCGTTTGCTGCGGCGACTGGCGTTATGCCACTCGATATGCCTGAATCTGTTCTGGTGCGCTTCAAAGGCGAATTGCAACCAGGCATCACCTTGCGTGATCTGGTAAACGCGATTCCGCTGTACGCGATCAAAGCCGGTTTGCTGACTGTTGAGAAAAAGGGCAAGAAGAATATTTTCTCTGGCCGCATCCTTGAAGTGGAAGGTTTGCCTGACTTGAAAGTAGAGCAAGCGTTTGAAATCTCTGACGCATCAGCTGAGCGTTCTGCAGCTGGTTGTACGATCAAGTTGGATAAAGCGCCCATCATTGAATACATGACATCCAACATCACCATGCTGCGCTGGATGATCGAGCAAGGTTATGGCGATATCCGCACCCTTGAGCGCCGCGCACAGAAGATGGAAGCCTGGATTGCCAACCCTGAGTTGATGGAAGCTGATGCTGACGCTGAATACGCAGCGGTGATCGACATCGATCTGGCTGACATTAAAGAACCAATCCTTGCCTGCCCTAACGATCCGGATGATGTGAAAGTATTGTCCGACGTTCAAGGCGCGAAGATTGATGAAGTGTTTATCGGTTCCTGCATGACCAACATCGGTCACTTCCGCGCCGCAGGTAAATTGCTGGCATCAACCAAAGACGAGTTGACCACCCGTCTGTGGATTGCACCGCCCACCAAAATGGACGAGCATCAGTTGATGGAAGAAGGCTACTACAGCATCTACGGCGTTAAAGGTGCACGTACCGAAATGCCAGGCTGCTCACTCTGCATGGGTAACCAAGCACGCGTAGCACCGAAATCCACGGTGGTTTCTACCTCTACTCGTAACTTCCCGAACCGTTTGGGTGAAGGTGCAAACGTGTATTTGGCTTCTGCAGAATTGGCGGCTATTGCTGCGGTACTTGGTAAGTTGCCAACACCAGAGGAATACCAAAGCTACGCGAGCAAAATCAACAGCATGTCATCCGAAATTTATCGCTACCTCAACTTCAATGAAATTGAGAGCTACCAAAACTCAGCTAATGAAGGCAAGCGTATTGCAGCAGTAGAGATTCAAACTGTTGCTGTATAACCTGTGATAAGCTCCAATAAGAAAGCCCGCGTTTTCGCGGGCTTTTTTACATCTGCAAACTACAAATTCCTCTACACCAATCCGTTTTATTTCTCAAAACTAATATCTTGCAAACGAACTTCAGCAGTTGTTTTTTGCTCAGGCTGTATCTTGATATAAAGATCAGCAAAACCACGCGAACTCTTTAGCGTGATGCTGGTGCGATCATAAACTTTTAAATCCAAGGGTGCGATGGTGCCTGAACCTATAACCTCGCCTTCTGCGTTGCCGCGTCGAATCTCAATGACCCATCGAGTCCGCTCTTTAAAAAACAGTGCACCAATTTTTAACGACTTCACCGACGTTAAATCATAACGGCCAATAGCGAAACCTGAAGTACCTTCACTGCCCAACACATTGATCGTTTTTACTTCATTGTAGGTATTTTGCTTGGCACCTTTGGTTGCCGTCGCAGCATCAAACACACTGTCAAAGTCGATACGCGCAGGAACTAATCTAAATTGTTTTGATACCTTTATAGGAGCTATGCCATTGGCACCTTTATCGGAATAGCTAACAGAGAACACATAGGCTTCACCCGTTGTGACATAAGGGCTATTCGCCTTTAAACCAGATGCGGTTTTTTTGTGTGCTTTCAGCAGAACTTCACCATTCAATGCCAGCGCCTTGGGCGCCTCCATTTCTGCTAATGACAAGACATAAGTAGCGAGTGCCGTGCGATCTGCTTCACTCAAACCCGAGAACGCGGGCATGTTCATTTCGCCCCATACACCCGCGCCACCATTGCCAAGCTTATTGACCAAATATTGAATTGCCTTGGGATCTTTTTGATATTTTTTAGCGACATCGCGAAAGGCGGGGCCAACCATTTTTTCGTCAAGCTTATGACAACCCAAACAATTGTTGGTATCAACCAGTGCTTTTCCTTGATCGATAAGATTAACTGTTTGATGCCCCTGCCCTGCATTTTTTTCTGGCGCCACGAAGGAAAACTGAATCAATGGATTCGCATCCTCAACAGTGGCAACTGCACCATCTTCTTTGTCAGTAATTGTGACGGAATAATCGACTGAATTCGTATCTGCCCAATAGAAACTTTGGTTTTGTGGCGATGAAAATTCGATAACCGCAGGTTCATTACCTATATCCAATTGGCGTGTTACGGTTGCTTTCGCACCCTGCACATCGGCAACGGTTAACTCCAGTGCATATTTCCCCGCCTTATCGAACGGCAGAACCAATTCCGCACTATCGCCCAGTTTCTGCTCTACGCAATCAGCTTCTGCGCAACGCATTTTCCATGCATAGGTAATTTTGTCGCCATCGAGGTCGGTGGAATTTTTTGCAGATGCAAAAATTTGCGCAGGAATTCCTGCTTGGGTTTTATCAAGCGTAATTTCAGCAATCGGCGGGCGATTACCAGCGCCGACATATTCGATACGAGCCAAACGCGCATCGGGATTTCCCGTAAACCATGACATCCCGTACTCCAACACATACAAAGTACCATCAGGTGCAAAGCGTGCATCAATCGGTAAGGCGTAATTAATTTGCGGCGCGAACGGCTCAATTTTTTGGATGCGACCCTGCTCATCAAAACTCACCACTTTCACCCAGGCGCGCATAAAATCGAGAATAAAAAGTTTGTTGTCGTAATACGAAGGATAGCGGTTTACTGATTCCGGATAATCACGCGAGCGATAAACATCGGCCACCAAGGCCGTGCGGCCGCCTGTACCCATTTCAGGAAATAGGTCTGACACACCATAGGGATAAGCGATAAACGCCGGTTGCGCAGGTGGCAATTGTTTCGCGCCGGTATTGTTCGGTGAATAATTAATGGGATTATTTACATCAACCAGAGCGCCAGGTTTTTTCGCAACATAATCGTATTGATTGTAGGGTTTGTTTTGTCCGATAACCAAAGGCCAGCCAAAATTACCTGCTGCAGTCACACGATTGATTTCATCGTAACCGCGCGAACCTTTTTCTTCTGAATCATTACTGGCATCAGGCCCTACGTCGCCATAAAACAAGGTGTTTTTGGATTTATCGAAAGTAATGCTGTAGGGATTGCGCGCGCCCATGACATAAATTTCCGGGCGACCTTGTGCAGCATCGGTAAATAAATTACCGGCAGGGATGTCATAACCGCCTTCTGGACGAGGCTTGATGCGCAACACTTTTCCGCGCAAATCGTTGGTGTTACCTGGGCCGCGCAAGCCATCGTTTTTCTTCATGCCGGTACGAAAATCCACTGGCGAAAAACCGTCCTGATCGTGTGGATTTGTGTTATCGCCCGTGGAGAAAAACAGTTCCCCATTATTACCAAACTGTAAGTCGCCGCCTGTGTGGCAGCAGTTACTATCGATCGGGTATTGCAGAATTTTCTGCTCCGTGGTCGCGTCGATTTGATTATTGCGCCATAAAAAACGCGACAAGCGCTGATAGATATTTCCTTGCTCATCTTTGGTAGTGAACGCGGCATACACTGACTGATTTTTCTCAAACTCGGGATCAAGAGCGACGCCGACCAGACCCCACTCTTGAAACTTGTCGTAAGCAACTGGCAATTTTCCTGCGTCGCTAGTTTGACCCGTTTTGTAATCGACGCGCTTAAAGGCACCGGGGCGCAATGCGATCAGAGCATCGCCATTCGGAAAAAATGCGAGCTTTACCGGCTCATCCAAATTATCTACCAACGTCTTTTTGATAAAACGATTCTTTTCCGGACGCGACTTAGTGTAATTCAGATGCGGTTTAAAACCCGTGCGATGATTCAAACCTACCGCATAGGTCAAGCCGCCCAATAAATGCTGCACTAAATCCGGATTGGAAAATGATTCACTCGTGTGACCCATACCAGTGTAGAAAGCACGGCCGCCATCATAATCTTGATACCAAGATATGGGATGATTGTGATCATGCTCACCGCCTTGGTAAGTAGACTCGTCCACCTTGGCAACCACATTGATAAATTCGTAGATGTCGCGATAGTTATACCATTCATCTGCCACGCTGATTGAATTAGGTAAGTCCTCGGTTGAGGGGTGTTTTTTATCAACAAAATTGACCGTCGCCTGCTGCACATTACTGGGCGTATTAGGATGATTTTTAAAAACCGCTCCCACTAAATTGCGATACCAAAACCAATCGCCTTCCCATTCGGTATCGGCGGCAGCGTGAATACCGACAAAACCACCACCCGCTTGAATGTAGCGCTCCATTGCCAGCTCTTGATTTTCATCGAGCACATTGAGTGTGGTATTTAAAAATACGATGGCATTGAATTGGCTCAGCTCGGCGTCGGTAAACACAGCAGCGTCTTCCGTCGCCACTACTGAAAACTGCTCTTCTTTGGCCAATTTTTCAAACGCCGCTATGCCGGCGGGGATTGAATCATGCCGCCAGCCCGCCGTTTTGCTAAACACCAAAATACGTGCGCCGTTAATAGTCTGCGCTTGAACCGCTGACGCGCTGATGGGCGCCTTGGCGGCTAGTGTCCCATCCGATCCACTTTGCCCACAGCCTGCAAGCGCAAACAAGAGCGTGAATCCAATGAGCTGCTGCATTTTTTGCAGGACGTGCTGGCCTAATTTACCCATGACCTAACCTTTTTTAGCTGTATTTTTAGTAGTTGTGATAACTGTTGTGTAACTAAAACTATAGAACCGGTAGAACGAAAAGCACACCCCTGATAACAAAAATGCCGCTGATAATATCAGCGGCATTTTATTTCGGCCTGCAGGTTTACGCTTGTAAACGCTTCTTATCCTGGAATATGAACAAGGTCGTCTTTACGCATTTTCCAACCAACGTTGCAATCGACTCTCAAGATCATCGTAGCGAATAGGTTTACTAATGTGATCATCCATCCCAGCGGTCAACACATCCTGATCAGAATCAGATTGCGGTGCTGTGACCGCGACAATCGGCAAGTGCTTAATGGTGTTATTCGCACGCTCATATGCGCGAATTTTCTGGGTGGCGATAAGACTGTCCTGCTCTTTCATGTCGTAATCCATTAGCACCAAATCAAAGCGCTCTTTCTCTACTATTTCAACCGCCTCCGAACCATTGTGCGCGATTTGCACATAGCAACCGAGTTTTTTCAGCATGGCGCTAATCACCATTTGATCGACACGATGATCTTCAACCAAGAGCACACGCGGCATCACCACAAGCCCAAGGGTATCTTTTTCATAGGTTTTACGTTCGTCATCATTATTAACATTTAATAATTTTTGCACAGCTACATCATGCAATCGCCTGCGCATAATCGGTTTTTCAATCACGCAAATTTGTGGATGACTGCGCAGATGCAATTTCATTTCCGGACTGTCGCTTTGCAGAATGCTCATGGCGATGATTTGTTTTACCTCGGCGATATCCGGATGTGCAGCAATTTCGCGTGAGAGCGCCAAGCCATTCATACTGTTGAGCTTGGTAAAAATCAGCACCAGATCAAATGCCGCATTGCTCGCGGCTTGCTCGCGTAATTTTGCTAGAGTTTGCTCTTGCCCTGCTGAAATAACAGTGCTCATTCCCCAGGCATTGATTTCATCAGCCAGCGCATTGGCGTTGCTATCCGGCAAGTCCACCAACAAGGCACGCTTGCCACGCAACTTTTGCTCTGAACCAAAACGACGGTCTTCATGAGATACGACTTGCAGAGTGACATTAATAAAAATGCGATTACCGCGATTTTTATTTTCACGCAAATGGATACTGCCACCCATGCATTCTGCGAGGCCTTTACAGATCGACAAACCAATCCCTTTTTGATTGCTTTCATGGGCATCTGAATCATTCTCAGCGGCGACGTTTTTTTCGCTATCACTGATGATCACTTGCAGCTCGCCCAAATCATCCTGCTCCTGATGAAAACGCGCTTCGATATAGACATGCTCGATGCGGCTGGCTTTGAGTGTGTGGTTTAGCAAAGTCGCCAGAATTTGATTCAAGCGTGCCACATCACCTTTTACTCGCAGCGGCATAGTGGGGTCAAAACTGTAATAAAGTTCGATGCCTTGCTGGTGCGCATCGAGCGTAAAGTCCTGGACAAATTTTTCCAACACGCGGCGCAGATCAAATTCAACTTCATCCAACACGAGGGTCTTGGTGGTGATTTTGGAGAAATCGACGACGTTGTTAACCAAGTCAATTTGGCGGCCGGTCGCCTTGTTGGCGGTGGCCAATAACTCGCGGTGATGTTCTGACAGCTGGCTATCATCTATCAGCGAGAGAGTGCTCATCACATCTCTGATTGATGAACGAATTTCTTGCCCCAGATTTACCAAAAATTCATTTTTTAATTCGATTTGTGCTTGCGACGTGCGCTTCTCATTTTCCAAACCCTGAGCGCGTTCACGCAGTGCATAGTGCGCCTCAAGACGCTCCCAATACGCGAGCGAGGTTACCTTTCCCTGATGGCTGAGCATCACGTAGAACATCAACATGATGCAGCCATACAACGCGCCTTCCGCCGTGCCAAGCATAACCGCCGTAACGGCAGCAGGCACCTGCCCTATCGCCAAATACAAACTGAGAAAATGGCGGTAAGGTGCAAAAACGTTCGCAACACTCGAATAAAACACAACGGTATAAAGCCACATCACCAAGGTTTCATCGCGCATACCCTGCACCCAGGTCAGCGTCACCAAAATCACACTCCACCACGCGGCACCAAGACAGGAGGCAAAAAAGTATTGATTGCGCCAACGAGTAGGTGCGCGCGCATAGAGTGAATCGAAACGAAAGAGGTAATAACTGCGTACTAGCGTCACCAGCAACAAGCCGGTTACCAGCACTATGGCTAGATTATGTTCTTTTATTTGAAAATCGCCGAAGGCAAGACAAAGCACAAAGACAATAAAGTTAAGGATCAAACCGCGCCGACTGTCTTTGGCAACGCGCGCGTCGGTCTCGCGCATAATGGCGCGGTCTTTTTGAACTTTGGTGGCCGGAACAAAAAAATGGAGCATGGTAAACCCACAGTAATCGCAGTTGGAGTCTGTACTAACCCATCAAGGCTAGCCGAGAATGTGTACAAATATTTCTTTGATCACAAACACCATGATCGCGAACCCCAGAACACCAAACAGGACGAAGGTGCCAAACCGACCTGCTTTGGATTTTTTAGCGAGATCCCACACAATAAAAAACATGAAGATAATTAGCCCGCCGCCACATATGTACATGGCCCAGGTTTCAAATTGTTCAAGATTCATGGTCGATTACGCCTGAAAGGAAAGTGAAGGGACGAATGGGCCGGCATTGTAGCGAAAAAAACAAAAAGCCGCTGTAGTGGCGGCTTGTAGTAGTGGCTTCAGTCCTTAGGCTCCGTGTATTTATTACAGGGTTTTTACAATTGTGCGATCAACTCGGGTAAAGCATCAAACAAGTCGGCGACCAAACCGTAATCCGCCACTTGAAAGATGGGCGCATCGGGATCCTTGTTAATTGCAACCACTACCCGCGAATCGCGCATACCGGCGATATGCTGTACCGCTCCCGACAACCCTATCGCAAAATAGACTTCTGGTGCGACCACTTTACCGGTCTGGCCTACCTGCAGATTGTTAGCGGCAAAACCCGAATCCACCGCTGCGCGGGATGCACCGACTGCTCCGCCAAGCTTATCGGCCAATTGGTAGAGCAACTGAAAGTTTTCTCGCGCTTGCAAACCACGCCCACCAGACACGATTACACGTGCCGCTGTAAGATCAGGCCGTTCTGTCTGCACCTGTTGCAGGCCAATGAACCGGCTCATGTTTTGCGCCTGAGGCACCGCGATTGGCGTGATGGGCGCACTGCTCTCAGCCAATTCAACCGCAGAAAAGGCGCTCGCACGAATACTCAACAGCTTAATCGGTTGCTCAGTGCGCAGGCGGGCAAGCGCACTCCCCGCGTAAACAGGCCGCGTGAATTCGCAGCCAGAATCGATGGCAATCACATCAGTGATGGGTTGGATATCCATCAACGCCGCCACACGCGGTAAGAGGTCTTTACCGAAGGTCGTTGCGCCCACAAAAACATATCCATAGTCGCTTGCCAAATTCGCTAACCAAGGAGCTAATGTTTCCGGCAACTGATGCTCGACGCTATCGCCATCAGCAACCAACAGGTTACGAATACCGGGAATACGCGCCGCCTTTTCGGCGACAGCAGCGCAATCCTTTCCGACAACCAGTAGATCGACCTGAAGATCAACAAATTCGCGCAGGCGCTCAATTGCCCCCATCACTTTGAGATTGATCAGGCTGAAGCCGCTGGCATCCTGCTCGACCAGAACTAACGCGCTTGGATTATTCGATAAGGTCATAGAACCTTGGCCTCCTGCCGCAGTTTATCCACCAGTTCCGCAACGCTTTTCACAATGACGCCCTGCTGGCGCAGCTTGGGCGAGTCGAGCCCAAGCGTTTGTAGACGCGCTTGCAGATCCAAATCCAAGTCAGCCAGAGGTATTACCGCCAGCGCCTTCTGACGGGCTTTCATAATGTTCGGCATAGTCGGGAAGCGCGGCTGATTGAGGCGTAGGTCGGTAGTGACCACGGCAGGAAGTTTCAGCGCGAGAGTCTGTAAGCCGCCATCCAATTCGCGGGTTACCCAAATTTCTTCGCCTTTGTATTCGATTCGCGAGGCAAAAGTTCCCTGCGGATAGCCACAGAGCGCGGCGAGCATCTGCCCGGTTTGATTGTGGTCGCCATCGATGGACTGCTTGCCAAGAAGTATCAGCCGGGGCTGCTCTTGCCGCACGACAGCGTGAAGTACTTTGGCGATAGCAAGCGGCTCAAGCGACGCGTCGGTAGCGATATGCAAAGCGCGATCAGCACCCAAAGCGAGCGCGCTGCGCAACTGCTCCTGGGTCGATTGAGCGCCGATACTAACAACGACAATTTCTGTGGTGACACCCTCGTTGGCGAGTCTTTGTTCTTTTAGCCGTATAGCTTCTTCGACCGCAATTTCACAGAAGGGATTAATTGACATTTTGGCATTGGCGATGTCCATACCACTGCCATCAGCCAGAGGGCGTACGCGGACCCCGGGGTCCACGACGCGCTTGATTGGCACTAAAATTTTCAAGGCGCTTTCCTTGTGATTAACGAGTTAAATAATTTGTATTGTACGGCTCAAATCCTATTGCGTACACTGCCCCACTGCTTCGTCCCTCATTAGTTGTTCACTGGATTTTTTTATGCGTACTTCAAAATTTCTGTCAATCGCGTGTATATGCTTTTTTCTATCGGCATGCGTTTCATCCCTGCTGATCGGCAATCAAATGCAAAGCAAGTTAATGTGGTCATTTTTAAAACCACTGGTTGGTTTTGATCCGAACGAAGTCAATCTTTTTGAAACACCGATGGTGAAAGACCGAATGACCGCCTTGTTGGGCGACAAATACGAACCCACCATGAAGCTTCTGCGTACTGCACAAGAAATCCAGCAGGAAGGCGCGCTCTTCTACGTAGCCTCGCGCTATGCGCCACCAAAGGTACAGGCAATCACGGATAAAGCCGCAATGGTTTGGAATGCCGACACCAATCAAATGGCAGTCATGTTAATTAAAGATGGCACACCCGAAATTATTTCCGAGCAAGTCGAGGGTGCGAAGCAAGCCATCACCCCAGTGCTACCAAAAGAATTGCAAGCCGCTTACGACAAAGCCCAAGCGACTAAAAAAGCCATCGAAGAAAAACAAAAAGCGCTGCTAGATGTACAAAAAATGGTAGAAAATCCGATTGAAGCAGCCGCCGACAATATCAACCAAAAAATGGATGATGCAGCAAACAACTCTATTAAAAAAGCAAAAACACAAGCCACTGAAAATCTCCAGCAAGCATTGCCCGCGATGCCGGATGCAGATCAGGAACAGCAGGAATTGGAAGACGCACTCAAGCGAGAAGCTGAGCAGATGAAAAAACTGTAACAAACCCATTAGTTGAGCATCTATAGGTAACACCACACTTATGGATGCTTTCTATGCCCACAACGACGCTGTTTTTTCGCGGTTATGACGCCCTCACTAACACTGGCGTCAACATCGCTAGCCTCGCACTGCGCTTATACCTCGCTCCGATTTTTTGGATGGCGGGAATAAATAAACTCAATGCCTTTGATAACACCGTGGCCTGGTTCGGAAATTCCGAGTGGGGCTTGGGCCTACCTTTTCCCTTTTTACTCGCGGCGATGGCTACTGCAGCTGAGCTTGTCGGCGCTGTCTGCTTAGCGCTGGGTCTATTGACCCGCTTAATCAGCCTCCCACTTATCATCACCATGTTAGTGGCAATTTTCTGTGTGCACTGGGAAAACGGCTGGCAAGCCATCGCCGATGCCAGTGCGCCTTTTGCCAATGCACAGGTGTTCGCAGCGCCCGAAAAGCTGGAACGCGCGCGCGCAATTTTGGAAACCCACGGCAATTACGAGTGGCTGACTGCCAGTGGAAAATTTGTGATTCTCAACAATGGTATTGAGTTTGCCGCGACCTATTTGATTATGCTACTGGCCCTAGTCGGTTTGGGTGGAGGGAAATATCACAGTCTTGATTACTGGTTGCGCAAAGGGTTTGATCGCCACCTTTTTTTGCAACAGAACATACCCTCTAAATAAATAGCGGAGTATTCAAAGTGATTATGACGAGTGTTAAGCTGACGCCACTAGCGCGAATTGAATTGTGCGCTCCGCCTCAGCCCAACATGAGTAGCAGGATGAATTCAACCACCACCAAAATCCCGCCGGATGAAAACGAATTAATTACAAAATTGATGCGCGGCGATGATCAGGCATTTCGTCAACTTATTGCGCAGCACCATTCGCTTATGCTGAGTATCGCACGGGCGATCGCCGGGGATACGTTCGCCGATGATGTTGTACAAGAAGCCTGGGTTTCTGTGTATAAAAATATCGCCAGTTTTGAGCGACGTTCATCGCTTAAAACATGGTTACTTACCATTGTGAGCAATCAGGCAAAAGCGCGCTTGCGCAAAGAGTCGCGGCAAGTATCACTGGATCAATTGGATGGCGAAGTGCCGGGTAGTTATCTTGATGGCGCCCACTTCAAAGCTGATGGCCACTGGCAACAGCCCATACCGCAATGGAATACTGAATCACCCGAGGCATTGTTAGAAGAACGCCAATTACAGTGCTGTATCAACCGCACGCTCAATCTCTTGCCTCCCGCACAAAAAGCCGCATTTATATTGCGCGACATAGAACAACAATCATTCGACGATATTTGCAAAATCCTTACCGTGAGCGCTACGAATGTACGAGTGTTAGTGCATCGCGCCCGACTGACACTTATGCAGGTTATCGACCGTTATCAGGAGACTGGCTCATGTTAAGTTGCAAACAAGTTGCCGCCGTCGCTAGTGATTACCTGGACAACAACACGCCACTCAAGTGGCAGATACGCCTGCATTTATTAATGTGCGCCAACTGCCGTCGCTTTGTCCGACACTTGAAAATCACGCGGGATATCAGCGCAAAAATAGTGGGGGAAGATGCAAGCGTGAACACAGATGTGATTTGGAAAAACCTTCAAGCACAGCTCAAGAAAGAGAAGCTGCCTGATAGAGAATAATCGCAGAGGACGCGCGACGATTGCCGCGCGCGGGTGGCGAGCTTTGAATTAATTATTCCGAGAAGTGAACGGCAGCCGATCCAAAATGCCATCCAAAAAATCGCCCGTTGAATTAAGGCTGCGCACAATGGATTCCATGGCCTGAAATTGCGACATAAGACGAGCGCGATAGGCATCACTGCGGCGATTTAGCGCCTCCTCATCTTTGTCTACTTTGACAATATCTTTTCCAATATTGGTTTCGCGCTCTTTAATCAGACCGGATGTTTTCAAAAAATCATTCACCAGGCTTGTCATACCGCCTGCAAAGCCACGCGAAAAGGTAATGGTGCCAGAGGTGGTTCCCGGCTGAACGGTCATGCTCAGGCCTTCGGCTTTGTTACCAATTGCAGGCAGCAGTACGTTGCCGAATCCAAAGGCTGCTACGCCACCCACAGTTCCGCCCACGTCT
The DNA here is from genome assembly GCA_903858205.1 of uncultured Cellvibrio sp. GTDB lineage: Bacteria > Pseudomonadota > Gammaproteobacteria > Pseudomonadales > Cellvibrionaceae > Cellvibrio. Next base: position 7,014 of record CAIOHY010000063.1, on the reverse strand, counting down.
GACCCGTTAGTTCCCGCACCAACCGCTATCCCCAAGTCGGCCATATCCGCGCCAACGGCAGTAAAACCGACTTTGCTGGAGGTGCCGTAAGCATCGGAGATAAACACTAATTTGTTCGCAACAAAACTGACCGCCACGTTGGTTTTTGCTGCACTGATATTAGGATCAATATTAATTAAACTTTGAAATTCCGCCGCCAAGGCTGTACCTGAGTTATACACTTTACCGGCAGGCAAGGTGATCGATGATGTACTCACACCGTCGAGTGCAAAGGTGAAGCTGTAATCTTTACCGGTAGTATCAATCGGAAAGGTTAAAGGAATATTGCCAGCAGTTAAGGTGCCCTTACTTGGTTGCTGGGTAATTACCACATCGTAAGTACCTGGCTGACTTTTCGCCGAAAATTTAGTGACCGCAATATCGGTATCGGAAGACGAGGTTTTAGCAACAAAAACATCGCGCACAAGGTCGAAACGTTTGTCTATCGCGGCGCGAAAATCCATGTTTTCCTGGTCTTTCTGGTTCTCAACAATTTCCAGAGACCCATCCAGTTTGGTACGAATCCCCATACTGGATAGACTGTTGAAATCATTCGTTAATCCAGGCACTGAGGTTGTAAGAACATTACGCACGCCTTTCATCAGGTTTTTGGCAAGCGAATCATTGTGCAAGCTGCCGAAATCTTTGGTTTCAGCATCGAAGCCGACCAACTTTTCGACTTCAGTCTTAAACGTGTTGTAGGCGGTTACAAAATCGCGAATTACTTTTTCCGCTGTGGCCTTATCTTCCGTAATCGTTACGCTGATAGTTTCAGTCATAGAGTTTGCAAAAACATCAAATTCCAATCCCTCGACCACATCAGTAATTTGGTTGGATTCGCGACTTACCAGTAGACCATTAACACGAACCTTGGCATCCAAGCCTTCTTGTTGCTGGGTGAGATTGCGCGTGGTCTCATTAAAATTGAAACTCGCCAGACCAGGCGCGCTACCATCTTCTGCAGCAGTGATTTCAATTTCATTTTTGCCGCCAGACTTAGCCGTCATCAATAATTTGTATGACCCGCCATCGCTAACGATACTGGCAGTGACGCCGATATTGGCTTTGTTAATTGCGTCGCGAAGGCCAGTAAGTGAGTTGTTTGTATCGTCGATAACAATCGAAGCGCCGGTTTTGGTTGGATCGACTTCAAAATCATTGACCGCCGCATTCCACTCACCCAATCGAATCGTCAATGTACCTTTTCCAACGGTTGACGTTAACGATGCAAAAGAGCCCGAACTGATCGACTGGGATTGGGCAACCTGCTCGACCTTTAGTTGATAACTACCGGCAGAGGCTTTTGCATCCAACTTGGTGATACTGATTAATTTGGTGTCGGGAATGGAAAGCGCTTTTGCATTGAAAGTGTCTGCACTTCCGAGCGCAGCAGCAGCGGTCTCCAATTTTGAGAGCGAGCTACGCATAAGCCCGTAATCTGAAATTTGCGTTTCAAGTAACGTTTTTTTGGTAGTCAGACGCTGAGCCTGAACCGTTTTATTCGCTTCGGTTAACTGATCGGCGAGCTTATTGGAGTCAATACCCGAACCGGTGCCCAACGCACTGATAATGCTGGACCCTGTCGCTGCATTGCTATTCGTTGTACTTGTAGTACCGCTCACCATGGTTCCCCCTGCCACACATTGCCGCTTGGCTGTCTTCAATTACATTAGGTTAGCGGCAATCCCTGGGTAAACTTTAGCCGGTTTTGCCGCTTTTTAGAGAAAAGTCTTTTCTATTGTAAGCAGAGCATAAACCACGCCAATCTATTGTTCGTGATGTGAATACTGAACCTGTAGAAACAATTGTTAACGCGCTAATGGCAGCGTGAAATAAAAGGTACTGCCCTTGCCGGGCTGGGATAAATAATCGATTTTGCCGCCCATACGTTCAATGATCGCTTTAGTGATGCTCAACCCAAGACCAGTACCATCGCGGCGACGCGTATCCGAAGAGTCAACCTGAGCAAAACGCTGAAACATTCGCGCTCGAAAATCCTCGGCTATACCCTGCCCTTCATCAATTACAGATATCGTCAGTTCACGCTCATCACAGGTGAGTTTTACGCGCACCACACCTTCCAGATAGGAAAACTTAATGGCATTCGAGAGTAAATTTGCCATGACTTGTAAAAACCGATCGATATCAACATTCGCAGTACAGGAGAGTGCCGCGCTATCTGGCACTTCCAACGCGACATGCACGCCGTATCTTGCACTGTAACCCTGATTTTGTTCGACCGATTGTTGCAGCAGCGGATAGATAGGGCTTAGCTTCAGGTTCAATACGGCATCACCAAACGCCAGTTTATCGATATCCAAAATATCGTTGACCAAGCGAGCCAATCGCCCGGCGTTATTGTTGGCAATCACCAGCAAATCACGAATTTTGTCTGCCAAATCACCCAGACCGCCGTTGAGTACAATACTGAGCGCGCCCTTAATCGAGGTCAGCGGCGTACGCAACTCGTGACTCACCGTAGAAATAAACTCACTTTTTAATCGTTCAACTTTTCGCTTGGCAGTCGCATCGTGAATAATAAACGTGAAAAGTTTTCGCTCGTGAATCGCAACCGGACTAACACTCAATTCAATATCCCGATCGCTGCCGTCGCTACAGCGACCAACCATTTCACGCAAATAGGAAGTTGTCGCTTTATCGCTCTGGACCTTAAAGTCGACGCGCAGCGCGGGTACCAAATCGGTGATATTTAATGTGGAAAACTGCGCTAAGGGATATTTAAATAAATGCGCCGCTGCGGGGTTTGCTTTTTCAATGAAGCCTTGTTCGTCAACGACAAGAATTGACTCAACAGCGTTTTCAAGAATCGCTGCCAATTCTTTAGTGCGCTGGTCAACCAAATTACTGATGTGTTGAGTTCGCCCACTGATCAACAATAAAAAACCACCCAGTAAACTACAAAACAACAAACCTCCGGCTAAAACAAACCAGCATTGTAAACTGACGTGTTCAGATAGAAATTTTTCAGTCGGCCCCACGCTAATCAGCAGCTTTCTACCACCAACCGTCATTTCCTGTTGCAGCACCAAATCGCGGGCATAGTCGGGTATTTCAAATAGTTTTTTTCCGTAAAAAATCTGCTCCTTAGCAGGGTCTGTGACATCGACAATATTGAGCTGGTAATCATCCGCCGAGAAGGGAGCGAGCACTGAGGCAATTAAATCATTCGTGCGCACTATGGCGGTGACATACCCAATCAGCGCCTCTCTTCGTTCAAGCGTATTGTTGATCGAGGTGCGTTCGTAAACCGGGTAATACATGACTACGCCTGATGCAAAGGTATCGTCTAGTAATATGTGCAACGGCGGGGTCATCGCAAAATGACCGATATCGCGCGCGTGAATCAAAACCTCTTGTCGTACCGATTCAGAGGCGTCATTAAACCCGAGCATAAGCGCATTTTTCTGCCAAGGCTCAACATAGGTAATCGCGATATATTCAGTTCGTTCGGGCGCCCTATCAAATGCACCCAAGGAATCCTGTTCTTTAATGTAGGAATAGGCATCTTCGTAAGCGGCTCGATTTTTATGTAACACGCGTTGACTCCAGGTAAATCCTGACACGCCGTTATCTCTGACAATCACTTGATCGATATAGCGAGAAAACTCAGCCCGAGTTACTTCCTCAGAGGCTGCATACAACCCCTGCAGGCTTGCCAGTGTGTGGACAACAGACGATAGGCGACCATCAACCGCGCCTGACACAAGACGAGCCTGCTGGATAAATTGATCGTTCAATTTTTTTGTTCGTTGGTACTCGACATAACAAAAACCGCAACGACAATCAAACTACTAATCACCATGGGAATACCAACGATATTCCTGCGACCGCGCCAAAAATGACGCGGCTCAGCGAACAACACACACACGAGCGGCGTTGCAATCAAGACGCCTATAGCGTCACCAATCCACCAGGTCCACCAGCTGTAGAAGGTGTTTTCCAGCGGAATAAGCCCGTTTACATAAAGGACGAACACGCCCACGCTGGCACTCAGGCTTGTCGCTACTGGCCCTCCTAGCGCAAAGAAGGCAAAGATTTGACGCTCATCGGTCAAGGTGTTGGGGAAGCCTACATAACGTCGAATGAGGGTGGCACCTGCTACAACGGCCAAGGTACTACCGCACGCGATCTCCGCGGCAATCAACACGACCGGCAGCGAAATTGATGGGGTTGGACTAATCGAAATATTGAGCAGTGTGGAGCCGACAAAAACGCCAATTGCCATGGGTAGTCCCCAGATCAATACGGCAGCCAGAGCGATGCCCATTGGCAAAAACAGACCTGAGACAAATCCCGGCGGAATCGCCAACAATAGCGATAAGCGCCCCGCCGCCACATAGGCAAGCACCAGTAACAATAACCGCAGTAAAAAAACACGTGTTGGTGTGTGCAAACCTTGAATATGAAAACCACTAAGCATGGGGCACAGCCTGATTTTAGTTTCCTTAAGCCTAGTAGAGAGAAACCCACTTCAGGCAAAAAATGCAAAAAAAACCGCATCAAGCTGCGGTTTCTTTTAACACTATGACGAAGGACGAATTAACGGAGTAATTGCAACACCTGCTCGGGCCGCGCGTTACCTTGCGCCAACATCGCTTGTGCGGCCTGTTGCAACACTTGCGCACGACTCAGCGCCGCCGTTTCTGCCGCGAAATCAGCATCCACAATACGTGAACGCGATGCCGAGGTTTTTTCAGACACGTTGGCCAGGTTGGACATGGTGAAATCCAACCGGTTGTTGATAGCACCTAACTGTGAACGTGCCTCGTTAATCGTCGACAAGGCGTTATCGATCACACCCAAGGCTTTTTGTGCTCCTGCAGCGGTATCAATACTGATTGAAGCAATCGCGGTACCGAATGCACCTTCAGCAGTGACGTTCGACTCCAGCAAACCCAAGGTGGCAGGCACCGCGTTAATTCCAAGTTTGATGCTGATTGGCGCTTCGTTAGTACTAACGAGTTTAATTCCGCCCTGTATGGTTTGGGTCACCGCGTTAATGGTTGCCGGAGCTGCAGTCCCGGTTTGGATTTGCAAACCCTCAGCATTCAAATCGGCCAAACCATCATTAACACCATCCACACCAAATGTAATCGCTGCCGCATTACCCTCCAGCACAATCCGCGTACCCAACAAACTCGCACTCACACCCGTAACGTTGGTCTTCGCATTGAAAGCGGAAACAACACTCGAAATGGAAGTAAGGCCGTCAATATCAATCGGCTCACCATTCATTAACAGCGGCGTGGTGATAGCCGTTAAATCGACTCCGCCAAAATCCAATGTGGTCGATGCAAATGCTTGCGCTGTAACGCCGGTATCACTTTGCGCAGCGTTAATCGCCGCAATTTTTCCTGCAAGGCTGTCGGTATCTTTATTGGAGATAATGACTCCGTTGATACTAAGATCGCCCACATTCCAGGCAACATTGGGGCTGGAAATACCCACGCCTTCAACTTGACCAGCATTAGTATTCTCGCGGAAACCAAGTGCATTTAACTGCGCCAAGGTGCCCGTTGAGCCGCGCGTGATAGTGATCGGGTCGCCATGCTCTGACTCAAGCACCAAGCGTCCTGCATAGGTACCTGCAATTCCACCACCGGCTGCGTTCGCGGGCACACTACCATCGGTAATGGTGAAGCTCGCCACGTTCATACCCGCAATACTCAGCTTGCTGTTATCGCTCACAGACGCGCTCAACAAGCCACCACTTTCGGTGTTAATTTTTTCTACCAACTCATCCATGCTTTGGGTGTTAGTTACTTGAATCGTCGTTGATGTGCCATCTAATTTGGTAATCGCAATTTCAAACACCTGACCATTTTCCAACACGCCGGTACCAGCGCCGGTTGCGGTGGCTTGGGCGTAGGTAGACGCGTCAATTCCCAGCACATTCTTGTTAATCAGATCGATTAATTTATCCAGTGTTTGAGCCGGAACCGCTGGTGGGCCAACTATGTTGAAACCATTGTAGCTCTCGAGCGATTTAGCGATCGATTGACCGTTGATGAGAATGTCATTCTCGTTGATTAGCAGCGTCGAGAGGTCTATCTCACCGCCCAGCATATCCACACCGACAAAACCCATCCCTAAGGTTTTTGCATCCATCGCGGGTATTTTCATGGTGATGGTTTGCTCTGCATCGGAGCCGACTTGTAAGTCCACTTTTCCGAGTGAGCCATCGAGTAATTTTTGGCCGTTAAATGATGTAGAAGTCGCGATACGATCCAATTCCTGAATCAACTGCTGCACTTCTGCGTCGAGGGTTTCCCGATCGGCATCGGAATAAATTCCGTTCGCAGATTGGATTGAGAGCTCGCGCATACGTTGCAATATGTTGGTCGATTCTTGCAGCGCGCCTTCCGCTGTTTGAATAAGGGATACACCATCGTTAGCATTACGAATGGCTTGGTCTAAACCGCGAATTTGCGAAGTCATGCGGTTGGAAATAGCAAGACCAGCAGCATCGTCTTTAGCAGAGTTAATACGTTGGCCGGAAGACAAACGCTCGCTTGCTCTATCCAGCGCATTTCCTGAGTTCATCAATTGACGCTGTGAATTCAAGGAAGCGACATTGGTGTTAATGACTAAAGGCATAATAAATCTCCTAATGATTGTTCCTGTTCACAGTTGCGTTTGCTGTGACAAGTCGACAGATGAAGCCCAGCGACATCGACAATCTGGATTGCGTGGTCTGTGAGAACTTCGTGGCAAGACTTGTAAGAAATGATTTACCAACAGGATTTCTATACGGGTCGCCTAAACCGGTTTTTGCACAGACCGTGCCAAAAGATTTTTAGAGGATTTTTGTAGGCAGGATAAACCGCAATGAACGGTGTTTTTGGAATGATAAAAGCAGGAATTTTTTTATAAAAAGTGACAACAACTTACGCACAATAAACACTGTATTTCTTAAAAAAATTATTCGCAAAAAAACAAAAAAAGAGAGCGGCT
>CAIOHY010000062.1 GCA_903858205.1 uncultured Cellvibrio sp. | reverse complement strand
CAATAACATTTAAGTCTGCTTGGTAGTCTTCAATTAAGAAATTTTTGCCGTGGCGACGAAGGGCTTCATCCAATAATTTTCCATCCAGATCCACCAGACGCCACACAATATTGGTGGCGCCCAATTTAGTCAGTGCGCGCAGGGTGGAGCCGGTGCCTGCTCCCAGATCAACAATAATACGGTCAGGTGATACAGGGTCAGTTGCCTGACCAAGCCAGTTCAACACGTCTGTTGCCAGTGTTTTATCGCGTGCGGCAAAGTCGGCGTCTTCACGTAAATTCAGCCAGGCGATTGAAAAGCTACTCATGAATTGCTCACTCTTTAGGATGGTGTAGTTGATTAATCAGCTGCGCGACTGCTGTTGCTGTCTTTTTCCAGTCTGGCAGCGCGCGCGCGGCAGTTTGTGCGCCTGTTTGTAATGTATTGCGAAAGGTTTTTTCAGTTAATAATTTTTGCAATGCCTCGGCAAGTGCGGCTGAATCCTGCGGTGGAACCAAAATGCCGGCGCTGTCCGGCACTACATCGGGTACTGCGCCGGCGCGTGCGGCCACAATAGGTAAACCGAAACTCAAGGCTTCCGCAAAAGCCATCCCATAGCCCTCAAACAGTGATGGCAAGACGAATACATCGGCGGCGGAATATTCACTCGCGGTATTGGTAATCGCGCCAGTAAAAATAATACGTTGATCAAGTTTGTGCGCAGCGATTTTTTGTTTAAGTAATAGAGTCCATTCCGGATCAAACTCGGCTCCACCAACAAATCGCGCAGACCACTCCAGATGTTGAATGGTTGCAAGCGCATCGATTAAAACATCGTGCGCCTTACGGCGAGTCAAGGTTGCGATGGTCAATAGTACGGGTGGGTTGCCAAGGCAACTTGAAAAATTTTGTCGATCAGTACCCGGCAAAGCCACGGTGATTTTGCTGGCAGGAATTGAAAATTTTTCAATCAATATCTTGCCTGTCATTGCGCTCGTCACTATCACCGCTTTTGCGGCATTCAGTGCGCGCTGTTCCGATAAAAAAAGTTGTTGTGATTGTTCGCTCGATAATCCCGCTTCCAGCATCAATGGGTGATGACAGAGCGCAATAATGTTTAGCCGTTTAGCCTGTTGTTCGGCGATGTTTTCCATGACTCCGTAAGCAAGTCCATCGGCGACAACTATGGCTTGGTCGGGCAGTGCGGCAAATTGCGCGGCGGCATCCGCGAGTGCATCGGCAGTGGGCGCAGGGAAGTCAGCGGATAATTGCAGATAGTTAATCTTGTGGCCCAGTGCACGCAACTCGGCGATCAAACGCCGGTCATAGGTATAGCCGCCCGTCAGGGTGTTGATATCGCCGGGGATTGCAAAATAAAGTTCAGTCATTAACGCAATGCTCATTGAAGTTCTTTGGGTGAAAAGCCGTGCAATTCTCTATTAGTGTTAGGTTTATTGCCAGTGAATTAACTCTGTGGGCGCTGGTGGGGAATGATAAGCTGGGTTATGATCGGCAAAGGCAAAGCTGATCGATCATCTTTTATTTAGCAAGCCGTTCGCTTCATCCCACCACAGTGATTTGCATGAACCTCAACCAACGAATTGAAGACTGGCTGTCCGAAAATAAAAACGCTTTTCGTTCCCTCGACCGGCCCTTCGTTACCCTCAGCTATGCGCAGAGCCTTGATGGCAGTATTGCGCTGCGCTGCGATGAGCCGCTCGCATTGAGTAGTGAGGAATCGCTGCGTTTAACCCATCAATTGCGCAGTATTCACGATGGCATTTTGGTGGGTATCGGCACCGTATTAAGTGATGATCCACAACTCACCGTGCGCCACTGGATTGGCCACAATCCGCAACCGATTGTGTTGGATAGCCAATTACGCATTCCTGCAAAAGCGCGCTTGTGTTGCCTCCCCGACAAACGCTGCTGGGTTTTAACCACCGTAAATAATCAGGGTGCAGTGATTGAAGGTTTGGAAATTACTGCGCTCGAAGGTAATGCAGATGGCCAAGTCTGTTTGCAGCGCGCATTAAAGTTGCTGTTGAGTCGCGGCATTCACAGTGTGATGGTGGAAGGAGGGGCTAGTGTGATTAGCGCTTTTTTAAAAGCCCGCTTGGTCGATGCCTTGGTGCTCACCATCACCCCGCAATTTGTAGGTGGTTACAAGGCGGTGAATGATTTGGGTAAATTATCGCGCGGTGAATTACCAAAACTTAGCCCTTTTTTTTCCGAACGTTTGGGCGATGACCTGATTGTCTGGGGCAACCTGAATTACGGCGACCAGGCAGCATGAAAAATAGTTCAATCAAAAAAAATACTGTGCGTGCCCAACAACTCTGGTTCACGGGTGTTGAACAGCTGGAGCTGCGCGAACACGAATTTTCTGCACCCGCTGCAGATGAACTACTCGTCGAAGTGGAATGCTCGGCAATCAGTGCCGGTACGGAAATGCTGGTGTATCGCGGGCAAATTCCCAATGAGATGGCGCTCGATGCAAATATTGCAGCGCTGCGCGACCAGCAACAATATCCACTGCAATACGGCTACGCCAGTGTCGGTATTGTGAAAACCATTGGCATCAACGTTGATCCAAAATGGCTCGGTCAGCGCGTATTTGCGTTCCAGCCGCACGCCAGTCATTTCATCACTATACTGGAAAACCTTATTCCTGTTCCTGCTGATATAGCAGCTGAAGACGCCGTGTTTTTACCCAATATGGAAACCGCCGTCAATTTGATTCAGGACGGCAGCCCCGCATTGGGCGAACGTGTTGTGGTGTTGGGGCAGGGTATTGTGGGTTTATTAGTCTCAAATTTATTAGCACAATTTCCATTGGCTGCGTTGCTTGGGGTTGATGCAATTCCTCTGCGCCGTGAACGTGCTTTACAGCTCGGTGTAAGCAAGGTGTTTGATCCATTTTCAACGGTGGAAATCAGCGCGCTTAAACAACAGTTAAACGCGGCTGAAAATCCCAAAGGTGCCGATTTGATTTATGAAGTCAGCGGCGCACCCGACGCATTAAATCTTGCAATTGCGCTGAGCGGATTTTCCAGCAGGATTGTTATCGGCAGCTGGTATGGCAATAAAACGGCAGCGATCGCTTTGGGTGGTGATGCGCATCGCAATCGGTTAAACATTTCTACCAGCCAAGTAAGCAGCCTTGCGCCGGAATTAAGTGGCCGCTGGGATAAAGCCCGCCGTTTTGAACTTAGCTGGCAAATGTTGCGCAATCTTCGCCCAAGTCAATTAATTACGCATCGTGCTTCACTCAGTGATGCATCGCTAATGTATAAGAATTTGCATCAAGCGCCTGCAGAAATACTTCAGGCTATTTTTATCTATTCACCTTCTTAAATATTTTCTATTTTTTTAGCTTATAGGATTTTTTATGTATACCGTTGCAGTTACCCGCGATTTTATCGCCAACCATTTTTTAATCGGCGGCGATTGGGGCAGTGAAAATTTTCCACATGCACATCACTATGTGGCAGAGGTCAGCATTGAAAGCGATCAATTGGATAAACACGGCTATTTGGTGGATATCGTTGAGATAGAAGCCGCGCTCGATAAAGTAGTCGGCTATTTTCGCGATAGTCTGTTGAATGACAAAGAAGAGTTCGCCGGATTGAACCCCAGCATTGAACATTTCAGCCGCATTATTAATGAAAAAATGATTGCGCTGATTCATCCGCCAGGAACAGGCTCGCTCACTATCAAATTGTGGGAAAACGCTACTTGTTGGGCGGCGTATCGTAAACAGTTTTAATGTTCGTTAGTCGTTGTGGCTTGCGCGCGAGCGGAGTTGCTAGCGCGCAAGCACCCAAGCCCAATCACCAATACAATCGCATCGCGTACACGCATTAACGCAATTAAACCCAATGCTGCGCTGGCAGGTAAATTCAGCGTATGAAATGACCAGAGTACAGACGCCTCAATAGTGCCAACCCCACCGGGCATAGGTAACAAAAGTGCCATTCGCATCGCCACCAGAATAATAAGAAAACTGTGCAGGTCTGCATCAATTCCCACGAAATGCAAAATCAAATACAGCTCACCTAATAGTCCCGCCCAGCCAAGTAGTGACAACAAAATCGCCAGCAGAAAGCGTGTTTTTTGTGTGCGCAGCGCAATGCGCAAATCATCGCCCAATGACTGCCAATGTTGATTAATCTTGCTTAAGCGATGATTGTGTTGCCAGCGTGCCGCTATGCGTTCAAGGCGATTATTGATCCACTGTGGTTGTTTTATCAAAATCCATGCAAGTGAAAACATCAGCCCTAAAAAAATCAGCAGTGGCAAAAGCGCCGTTTGCCAATCACCGACAGTGTTGTTGATATTTCCGTCGCTGGCGTTCCCGCCAATGCCGGTTAGCAATAGCAGTACGGCTAAAAACAACACTGAAAAATTCACCCACAACTCAAAAAAACGATCTAGCCCCAATGACAAAAGTGCTTTGCGTAGCGGTAGGCCGTATTGATATAGCCAATAGATTTGTAGCGGTTCACCGCCAAATTGTGGGCCGGGGGTGATGAAGCTGACTGCTTGTCCGGCTTGCCGAATCAACAAGAGTTTTAGCAGTTTTACGGGTGCAGACAAAGCCTGCGTTAAGAATTGCCAGCGCAAACCGAGCACGACAATAACAAGTGCATTAAGGCCTAACCAAAAAATCCATTGCGGTGTGTTAAGTGCGGTAATGCTATGGGATATATCGGCAAGCGGTAATTGTGCAAGAGTCCAGGCGCCTAAGCTCAAAGCGACTAACCACAACAACAATGCAAATATTTTGGCCCGCTGCATCAGGATTGCTCCTCGCCATCGCGGCGATTTACCCAGTGGTCATCCCATTGCCAGAAACTGAAACGCCCGGTTCCGAGTAACATTAGCCAAACACTGGAAAAAATAATTGTTAGGGTGATCGCATTCAGTATCTCGTCGCCGTGCAAAAAAGTGATAATTATCAACAGGCCAAGTGCAGCTACGCGCCCCATAAATCCAATCAGTATCGCGCCGGCAAACACCAATAAACTTGCCGTTACGAGCATAGGCGCGTTAGGTGTTTGAATAAAAATGAAAAGCCCTATTGCAATGAACAGCAAGGCGCGCAACAGCGGTTGAAAAATCCTATGGCTGATGTGTGCGAGCTGATTAAAAAATTGTGTGGTACTTGTGTTTGATTGAATTCTTCCGCTTACCACCAACCAATCCAGGATAAAACCCAGCAGGATTGGCAGCATAAACGCAATGCCGATAATCATAGTCAGCGGGGCCTGGAAACAGGGCAATAAAATAAAGGCGACAAAGCCCATTTGGAATCCCGCAAGTGTCCTGCGCAACATGCTGGGCATTAGTGGATAAACCGGTAAATTATGCCTGCGTCGCCAATACAATCCCCACACAAAAATATAATATGCGGCACTGACCAATAAAAAACTCCAGTGAAGTTTGCCGTAACTCACAGCAAGGAGTGGCGCCACTAATAATCCCAATGCGTCGTATACGGTATCCAGTTCGTTGCCCAATAAACTTGTTTGTTTGCTACGCCGCGCGACATAGCCATCCATGCGGTCGAGAATGGCGGCGATGCAATAGAGCATACCGGGAACCCAGGCCATTAATCCCACCGCTTGCGGCTGAAATAAAAATCCACCCGTTAATGCAATCAATCCACCGCGCAATAAGGTCAATCGATTCGCCCAGCCAAGGGAGGGGTAGAGCGGTGCATCTTCGCTTGCACGATTAAACTCCACTCGCCGCCACAACTGCCAACACACAAAAAACCATAAACCGTTAGCGATTAGCAGCCACTGCAATGCGTCCAGTGTGGTGAATTGTTTAACACTGAAAAAAGTAACAAGCAGTGTTGCTATGCCCAACAAAATGGCTAGGAGTATTTCGTTTTTTAAAGATGAGCGCATCGGGGTCATCACCGTGGAAAACTAAAGACGCTATCCTATACGTGAAGGCGGTATTTGGGGAGTAAAAAACGGCGTTATAAATTTTCAATAGATCATACCCATCACGCTGATGGGTATGATCATCTGAACAATTGGATGGTTTCTTATAGTGCTGCTTTTTGTGCTTTTGCCAATTCCTTTTTAAATTGTTTGTTGCGCGCATGTTGTTTGCGGGTTTTTGATGTGGGTTTTATACGGGTATCAGTGGTTTGTATATCCTGTGCAATACGGAAGCCTTCCAATGCGCCAACAAAATCCGTTTTCCATCCGCCGCGGTTAATCATTGGGAAGGGCGCCCAATGCCAGGAGCCGCCGCGGATAATGCGTTTACTGCAATCTCCACTGAGCCTTAATGATCCATCAGTTGCATTACCGGGATAATCCTCATTGAAACAATCGCCGGTAAATTCATTGATGTTGCCAATCATGTCATGTAAACCAAACGCATTCGGTTGGTAGATGCCCACTACACTGGCATAACCGGTTTTATCATCGCAGGGCACCACACCAACATGGTCTTTTGATTCGAGGCCATCGTAATCGCGTTTGATGGCAGCTTCGGCGGCCTGATCGGCGACGTTTGCATAAGTGCAGGCTTGTGCAGGTTCATCGCCCCAATAATAAGTCGTTGTAGTTCCGGCTCGTGCTGTGTATTCCCATTCTATTTCGCTGGGCAGGCGATAGTGTTTGCCGGTTTCTTTGTTTAGCCAGTCTATATAGGCTTGCATTGCGTCCCAGCCAATACAGGTCACCGGCTCGAACTCGCTGGATGAGTGCTTATTTCCTTTCCAGCCCCCCGGGTAGTCAGAGAACCATTCTTTACTATTCATTTGCCTACAGGTGGTGGCTGCGGGGTAGTTAGTGGCAGCAATAAATTGACCAAACTCTTTTGTTGTCACCTCGTATTTGCCCATGCGGAAAGGCTTGATCGTGACATTTCGGGGCGTGCCCGCTTGGGAACTGCTTGCTCCGTTCGTCAACTTATCATTTTTAGGAGGGGCAGGATGAATCGTCAGTTGGCCAGCGGGAATATCGACCATCACCGGTTCAATAGCCAAATCCGCCGCATAAAGTAATTGGCTTTGGCTGGCGATAAATAAAGCGGGCAGGTACTTAAGAAAAAATCGTACAGGCGACATAGAGCTAATCCTTAACAATATAATTAATAGGAATGGTATTAGCGATTCAGGCTAATGCAGGGGGATGCCGCTCATCTGGCATCGTCGAAGATTTGAGCAGGCACTGAGTGGGAAATCCTATTAATTTCCTGATTTCGTTGTTTTATAGAAAAACTATAGATTTTTTCGTGCACATTAAGGTCTATTCCAGCCGTGATCTGCGCGAAAATCGGTGTAAACTTTCCAACTCTAATAAACCTAAGATGTGTGGCTTGTGGACTATTACTTTACTAATTTCCAATTTAATGGACTGAATTTATTGTTAATGAAGGATGGGCAACCCCTTCCTATTCGCAATAATGAAGCCAAATTACTCGCATTCTTTTTAGCGAATCCGGATCAGGTGTTCAGTAAGGATGCCATTCTGGAAAATGTATGGGCGGGCAAAGTCGTATCCGAGCAGGCGGTATTTCAAGCGATTAGCAATCTTCGCAACCTGTTTGGCGATGACGCCATCAAAACCTATCCCAAAAAAGGTTATCAGTGGCAGCTTCCGTTGCAGTCCGAACCTTTGTCCCTGGAGGTATCGCAAACTGGTGCGACGATAACGCAAGTATCCGCAAAATCCGGGCAGGGGAAACCTGGATTTGGGCGATGGCTCCGCGAGCCATTATCAGCAGCATTGGTGGCGACGGGATTATTGATCGCACTTATTTTCACGTTCATGAAATCCTCAATGGATGCGGCAGTGAGCCAGCCTATTGGCATTATTATTCAGCCGTTTACTCCCGGCGTGAACAATGCAGGTGCGGACGATATTGCCCAAGCTGTACAAAGTGCAGTGATTGAGCAAATGTACCAACAGACCTCGCTAGTGGCCTATTCACCACCGGCGAATTACACACCTCATCAAGTTGCTGCTGAACCTGCGCATTTTTTGAATCTATACCGCCAATCCGTCGAAGCGAATTTATTGCTCACCGGGCGTGTGTGGCAAACGGGTGACACATTAATTCTGTCGTTTGTACTACAAGGAAAACAAAACCAATGGAAAGGTTATTTAATGGCAACTACGGCCGCCGGCTTGGCAACCGAATTGGATGCGTTACTTGGCAAAATTGCCCCGATGAAAGTACTTTGGGAAAATAAGGATTTGCGTTTGGTTAATGCGCAGTTGCAATTGCTTTACAGTGAAAACCCGGGCAATTTACCCATACTCTATCAGCTCACCGATAATTTACTCTATATGGCTGATGTTGATAACGCCCGCTTACGCGCGCTTGAGCTTGAGCAACAAGCGCGCACTCTAGGGAATATTCCCTATCAGGCCTTGGCCTTGCGCGCCCAGGTAGTGGCGAATTCGGATCTGTTGGATGTCGAGCAACGCATTGCCATGTTAGACAAGTCTGTCGCATTAGCCGCAGAGGTTAATGATCTGCTCCTGCAAAGCCGAATAAAGGAGTACTACGGCATTATTTATCTCCAAAATAAAAATTTTGCTGCAATGGAAAAAATTATGCTGGAGGGTGTGACATTGGCAGAAGCCGCGCAGGCACCTGAACAACAAGCAGAAGTATTGCGCTGGTTGTCTGTTTATAGTTTTAAATTAAAGCAAAAGGACAAACAGGAATTGTATTTGGCGCGCGCACAGACGATTTTGGATCAATATCAATTTCCCAGCGAAAGCTATGCATTGCTGGAAGATATCGCAGGTATGTTTGCGGATGACAATGCGAGGAAAGAGCAATTTTTCTGGCAGGCCCTTAACCGTTTTAAACCAGAACAGGAGGCATGGATAAAAGAGCGCGCACAGGAACACTTGGTTGGCCTCTATGTTGCCCAACAGCGCTGGCAGGATGCGCTTGCCGTATTTGCTAAAGAAACCCATTTTTCCGGACCTGAACTTTTTCTTCGTGCCTGGATACACTTTAAGGAAAATAATTTTGCATTGGCACAAGCAGAAGCTGAAGCTTCCTTTAAACAAGCGAACATTAGTGGTGAGTATGCTGCTGCGTTAGAGTCAGCGCTGCTGCTCGCACAACTTCACCAAAAATTCTCGCAGCCGGATTTGCAAAAAAGCTATGTGGAATATATTAATAAAAATGCACTGGCATCCTGGAAAAAGAGTAATCAGGTTGCTTTGGACGAACTCGCTCGCCAGTGAGTCTACAAGCTAATCATCATTTGATCCTGAAAGGCGACCTCATGGTCGCCTTTCTTTTTTGGAGGAAAGAAAAGGGTATGGATATACACACTTGCGCACTGTGTATATCTGTGTATACTATGCATATCGTATATATACAGATGGGGTTTGCGTGACCGAGTCATTATTTCTTTCGCAGAACGACAGTCGGCCCATGTATCTTCAAATCATGGAGCAGATCAAGCAAAAAGTGCGCGCGGGCGATTGGCCTGCGGGGCACCCCTTGCCCTCAATTCGCGAGTTGAGTGTATCAACTCAAGTGAGTGTGATTACGGTTAAACGTGCCTATACCGAGTTGGAATTGGAGGGCGTGATTGTGACTCAGGCAGGCCGTGGTTCGTTTGTGGCTGATGTGGTGGATGTACAAAAAAGTCTGCTTGAGGCCGAACTGGCAAAACAGATCACTGGGGTGATAAACACTGGGCATGCGCTGGGCTTAAGCGATAACCAAATTCTGGCGCTGATAAAAAAAGCATTAATTGGGAGTTAGTTGTTATGCAATATTTTTTAGGAGGATTTATGAAAAAGCCAATTTTTATTCAGCTAGTGGCTGCTGTTGTTGCGTTATTGGGGTTTAGTGCGAATCTCAGTGCGGAAAATTTACCAAGGTCGGGAAGTATCAGTATTAACGCGATATTTAAAGGTGACGCGCCCATTAAATTCAATGACGATTACAGCCATTACACGTCCACCGGTGTGACGTTTAATGAGGCGGGTAGTGGGCCATTGCACATGGGTAAGGCAGCATGTGCCTACGCCAATTTTACGCGTAAAGAAATCAATAAAGGTGCTGGTTTCTGCACTTTTGAAGATAAAGAGGGCAACAGTATTT
>CAIOHY010000061.1 GCA_903858205.1 uncultured Cellvibrio sp. | reverse complement strand
CGTTGGCAGCGGCTGTATGGTGCATTCATTGCGGTTAGCGCAGCCGCCTTTCGGCAGCGATTGCACCAACTACGTTTGGTCCGACGATACCAAGCGCCTCGCTACAGTGCCTTGGCTGCATCAAGGAGGGGGTATCGCTGCTGGTGTGGGATGACATTCCTTGCTACGCTGAATTGGTTCGCGATTGGATGGAGGTGGTGTTCCAGTCGCCTATGTTCGATAGGGGATACTTGACGCCAAACACAACGCTTGCGTTGTCTGCGTCCTGTGCGTTGGCTCCGGCGACAGCGGCTATCGCGGGATTTTGGTGCATTACAGAACATAAACCATAAAAATGAATAGTCTTGAGACTCAATGGACGCCGGTGTTTGACGGTCTGGAAGGCTTTAACCAGTATGTTGATATGGGCAGTGTCCACCGATATCCGAATTGGGTCGAGATGTGGGACTTGATTGACTACAATTCAGTCCAAGTTTTTAGGGGTAAAAATGTTTTATCGGTGAAGTCGCGCTGGGCATTCGACGTTGAAAAAAAGAAGGCGCGATTGATAGAGAGTGTTTACTACGGTGGCCTTTTAGGGGGCGGTGACGTTTGTTTTCATGGCGACGAAATCTATTTATGGTCGCCAATTGAGCCTGGCAGCGTAGTAGAGGCGATGTGGGAAATAGCGTGTGGAAAACGGTAATAAATCCCGTATTCCTAATCGTTATAAACCTTAATTTATTAATGTTTTTATTAGATTGATGAAAATACTGTCGCGGTTTTTCCTCTTGCAAATGCTGCTAGGCAGCGGGGCGGTGCTCGCAGAATGGACGCAAATTGGAGAGAGCATCGATTACACCGGTTATGTCGACCTTTCGACGATTCAGAGGGCAGGCTCATTTTCAAAAATGTGGGATCTGATGGACTACAAGACCCCTAGACGCGGTTTAGGTCTTTCATTTTTATCGCAACAAGGTCAAAGCGAATATGACTGCAAGTCGAAAAAGATGCGCGTGATCTCTTTCGCATGGTTCTCTGGAAATCTTGGTGATGGCCGAATTCTGCACAATTCGACGGCAAATCCATCGACGCAAAAATGGAATTTAGTACTTCCGCTTTCCACCAGCGAGGCTTTGTGGAATATCGCCTGCGGAAACGTGAAGATAAAATAATTTGAATGAGATTTTTTGAAACCGGTATTTTAAAAACACTGGTTTTATATTTTTGACCGACCGGGCAGGATTATTAAAAGAGAAATAAAAAATGCAATCAAGACAAAGCAACACATTTATTTCCACTGAAATCTTCCAGGATCGCCACGTTATCTTCAATAAGGGAGAAGACGCTCGTGATATTTTTATTATCCAAGAAGGTCAGGTAGAGATATTCGAGCCGTCAACCGATCGACTGATCAGCATCTTAAAAAAAGGGCACGTGCTTGGTGAGCAGGCATTGTTTCGGTTCGGAGTTAGGCTTGCATCGGCAAGAGCTCGAGGGGTGGTTCGATGTCAACAACTGCCATTAGAAAATGTAAGGAATCTGCTCTCTCAGGATTATGGGTTTATTGCGGCAGGAATTGAGGGCCTTTGTTTGCAGTTGGCGACGTTAAATCATTTCGCCGAGGCGTCACTGGGTGGAGAAGATAAAACTTTTTTAAGGCCGGCTTTGCAGCGTTTTTCGGCG
>CAIOHY010000060.1 GCA_903858205.1 uncultured Cellvibrio sp. | reverse complement strand
GCGCGCGCAATCGCCTCTTTAAAAATATCCACCAATTGTTCGCGATTCATAGCATGGCCATAATCGCGCAAATCGGTGTAGAGGCGTTGGTACAGCAAGCGCAGACACTCTGCCACCAGCGCGCGGTATTTACCGGTGAGCGGATTAAAAAAGTGCTGGCGGGAATCGCTAAAAAACATCAGGCATTTTCACAAAAAATACAGCGGCAAATAGATAACAGCATTAGATGCAGTTTTTGGCGAACAGCGACTGTTCATCTTTAGTCCAGTCTTTAGCGTCTTTCACCATCATGACTTCACACCAGTCAGCACTACCGACTTCAGGTGTGCGGCCATTTAACGCGGCCACCTTGGCGATAGAATCTTCTGGTTTAACATCCGTGATGGGAACATCGGCATAAACTACGGTTTCTTTTAGTTGTTCACTGGCGCTGTTAGCGATGCTGGTGAGACGCTGTAAGGTCGCCTCTGCTTGCGCCGCTTCTTTTGCCGCATTATTTGAATGCACGATCAAACCTACGCCAAGCACTAGAACCAACAAGCTACCAAACAGTAACGCGGTAATTAATTTTTGCTCACGAAAAAAATTCAACATGAAAAGAGTTCCACCCGTATTAAAGCCAGTCAGCCAGTTTTTCGGCATAGTAAGTAATAATTAAATCGGCACCCGCGCGTTTAAACGCCGTCATGGTTTCTAACACTATGGCTTTCTCATCGATCACACCCGCCGCCGCACCGGCTTTAATCATCGCGTATTCACCACTCACGTGATAAACCGCAAGTGGGCGCGCAGAATTCGCGCGGATATGCGCGAGCACATCAAGATAAGCAATGCCGGGCTTCACCATTAAAATATCCGCACCTTCCGCTTCATCTTGCATTGACTCCGCTAATGCTTCACGGGCATTGGCCGGATCCATTTGATAAGTGTTGCGCGTGCCTTTAAAGCTGCTATCAACCGCATCCCTGAATGGCCCGTAAAATGCGGACGCAAATTTAGTGGAGTAAGACATCACCGGAATATGAGTAAAACCGGCGGTGTCCAGTGCCTCGCGAATTGCGCTGATCATGCCATCCATCATGCCCGACGGAGCAATCATATCCACGCCCGCTTGCGCAGCGAGCACCACTTGCTTTTGCAAATTTATCAGCGTTTGATCGTTATCGACATCGTCGTGCGCCACTACACCACAGTGACCATGATCAGTGTACTCGCAGAAACAATTATCGCTGATGACCAGCATTTCCGGCTGCGCTTGTTTTGCAATGCGAATGATGCGCGCGAGCAACCCATGCTCACACCAGGTATCGGAACCTTCGTCATCTTTATGAGTAGAGACACCAAATAAAATGACCGCCTTAATGCCTTTGCTCCAGGCGCGCTTTACGACGTCAGCAAGCTGATCTTCCGGGTAACGATAAACGTCTGGCATGGATTTAATGGCGACGGGCGCGGTAATTCCTTCTTCGATAAAAATCGGCAGAATAAAATCGCTCATGCGCAGATGTGTTTGGCGCACCAGCTCGCGCAGAGCTGCGGTTTTACGCAGGCGACGAAAACGAAAGTCCGGTGTCGTTAAAGGAATGTGCATAGATAATTGCCCGATAAAAAATTTAAATACTCAGCGAGCCTTCATGGCTCCATTCACAGCGAACGCGCATATCACCAGAACCAGGCTTGTGATAATTGCCGTTCGCTTGCCAGGTAAACGTATGTGTGCCGGACAACTCTGTTTCCAAATGCACCGTGGCTGAAACCCAGTACATACGGCTAAGTAAAGATTCGAATTGCGCAATCCACTGATCCCATTCGTATTCAACTGCTTTGTAAGATGCGCCAAAGTGCATAACTTCGGTTTGATAATTAAAAAAAGGTGAATCGACACTCGGGATTGAAAACATTTCCTGACTTAAAAATGGCCACTCGTCCGCATGCGGTAGCGACAACATCGCCTCGCGATTTACCCGAATACGCTCAGATTCCACCACCGACAGGGACACATCCTTAATACAACCATAAACAATTGATTCTTGATCCATACCCACTCCGATATTGATTACCGACTAATCCAGATCTGCCATTCCAATTAAAACGGCCACCACCAACTGCCTTTAAATCGCTTTTCACAGTTGCGCAACTGCTGCTCGTATTGCTGCGCGCGGTCGTCTACTTTACGCGCGGTATTCATGAGCCAATTTTTTTTTCGATAGGTCGCGCGGTTGTAA
This sequence comes from uncultured Cellvibrio sp., assembly GCA_903858205.1. Taxonomy (GTDB): domain Bacteria; phylum Pseudomonadota; class Gammaproteobacteria; order Pseudomonadales; family Cellvibrionaceae; genus Cellvibrio. The sequence continues at coordinate 4,534 of CAIOHY010000060.1, read as the reverse complement.
CCGCCGTGTCCCTCGTGATACGCAAGATAAAGGTTATAGCTATCGTTCGATCTAATCTTGCTGCGCTTTTGGCTTTGTTTGTTATACCAACCAATAAAGTCTATCGCATCGCCAAAGTTATCGCGCCGCGACCAACCATTGCCACTCTGATCCTGATATTCATTCCACACAGCGTCTTTCGCCTGCGGATAACCATAGGCATCGCTCGGGCGCGGCCCCGGAATCACCCATAAAATTTTTGTGCGCGCGGGTCGCGCATTGTGCTTGAACTGGGATTCCTGATACATGATCGACATCATAACCGGCACCGAAGATCCCCAGCGCTTTTCCGCTTTTTTGGAATCCTGGTACCAGGAAGGCTTGTCGTCAAAAATATCGCAGAGATTATTAGGATTTGCCGGCGGCAAACTGGAGCAACCAGCCAGCGCAACCAGTAAGACCAACACGAATAGTTTGCATGCTGAATAGATCATTTATATCTGCCGCCCGTGTTCACGCAACAAGTCGAGCAAGCCTGCCTCATCCATCACTTTCAGCCCCAGTTCTTCTGCTTTAGCCAGTTTGGAACCGGCACCTGGGCCTGCCACAACGTAATCTGTCTTGGCGGAAACGCTGCCAGCCACTTTTGCGCCCAACGCCAACAAATGCGCTTTAGCATCCTCGCGCGATAAAGTCTCAAGCGTACCCGTCAACACATAAGTCAACCCGTTTAACGGCAAAGCATCTGGGCTTGCGACTTCAATGTTATCCCAATGTATTCCCGCAGCGCGCAGCGCAGCAACGGCTAAACGATTTGATTCTTGCGCAAAAAATTCAGCAACGAAATGCGCAACCACCGGACCAACATCAGGAACCAATTGCAATAAATCCTGATCGGCAGCTGCCATGGCTTCAAAAGTGCCAAAATAATTTGCAAAATTGCGTGCAGTAGACTCACCCACTTCGCGAATGCCGAGGGCGTAAATAAATTTTGCCAGCGTGGTTTTTTTTGACGCATCCAAGGCAGCTAAAATGTTGTCGGCTGATTTTTCTCCCATGCGCTCCATGGCAGCCAACTGTTCGCGAGTAAGCGCGTAGATATCGGCGAGATTATTAACCAACCCCAAATCAACCAACTGCTCGACCAACTTATCGCCCAGACCTTCAACATTCATAGCCTTGCGCGACGCAAAATGTTTAATCGCTTCTTTACGCTGGGCCGCACACACCAAACCACCTGAGCAGCGTGCTACCGCTTCATCTGCAATGGTTTCGACGGGAGAACTACAGACTGGACAATGTTCGGGGAAAAAAATAGCGCGTGCGTTTTCCGGACGCTTTGATTCAACCACTTGCACTATTTGCGGAATCACATCGCCCGCGCGGCGCACGATTACTGTATCGCCGATTTTTATTCCAAGACGATTAATTTCATCGCGGTTGTGCAAGGTTGCATTGGAAACAGTTACGCCACCAACGAACACTGGCTGCAAGCGCGCAACTGGAGTGACAGCGCCCGTTCTACCGACTTGAAATTCAACATCAAGCAACAGAGTAGATTCTTCTTGGGCTGGAAACTTGTAGGCGATAGCCCAGCGCGGTGCACGCGAAATAAAACCTAGCGCGTCCTGAAGCTGACGCGAATTTACTTTAAAAACGATACCGTCAATATCGTAAGCCAGTGCATCGCGCTTCTCTCCAATACGACGATAAAACGCCATCGCCTCATGAATATTGTAAGCGACCTGGGTTTCGCGATTGGTTAAAAACCCCCAGGTTTTTAATGCAGCCAGAATGCCACTATGGGTTTCAGGCAATGTACCACCATCAAGCCAACCAACACTGTAAGCACACATTTCAAGCGGGCGACTTGCGGTGATGCGTGAGTCCAATTGCCGCAGCGAACCCGCCGCCGCATTGCGCGGATTTACAAACAACTTTTCATCTGCTGCACGCGCTTTTTCGTTCAATGCATTAAAGCCCGCTTTGGGCATATAAATCTCGCCGCGCACTTCCAACACGGACGGGTATCCACTACCGAGTAAACGCAACGGAATAGAATTAATTGTGCGCACATTCTGTGTAATATCTTCACCGTTGGTGCCATCACCACGGGTTGCACCGCGCACCAAAAAACCATCGCGATACAATAAACTTACCGCAATTCCATCGAGTTTTAATTCGCACGCGTATTCGATATCGCCTGCACTTTTTAATCGGTCTTGAACGCGCTGATTAAACGCAAGCAGATCTTCATCACTAAAGGCGTTATCCAATGAAAGCATCGGCATTTCATGCACAACGGTTTGAAACGCGGATAAAGGTGTAGCACCCACCCGTTGGGTCGGTGAATCAGGCGTGATTGAATTGGGAAATTGCGTTTCAAGCTCGCGCAGACGAAACATCAAACGGTCGTAATCCGCATCAGTGATTTGCGGATCATCCAGCGCATAGTAGCGATAGTTATGATGGTGAATCTGCTGACGCAGCTGTTCAATTTCAGGAGGAAAATTTTCAAATAAAGATAAGCTAGACATGAATAATATTACCTGATGATTCGGCGTTGGCCCAATTATGCGTGCTTGAGTATTGCGCGATTCATGCCTGATATTGCAGTTACACACACCTCCTTGTGTGCAGGATTAACGCTAGAAGATAAATACGAATTAACGCGGTGGTGGGCGGCGGAATAGACGCATGCGTTCAAAATTGCGAATGCGCTCGCGACAATGATCTAGTGTTTGCCGCGTCATTACGCTGCGCTGTTCGTCTTTTAATTCGCCATTTAATGTCTCAGCAATGGCGCGCGCTGTATCGGCCATCAAATCAAATGACTGCATAGAATCCGCATTAATTGGCAGCGTCATAAACAAACTGACACCGGGCGTTTCAAATTCGTCTATCGCATCCAGATCAAAAGTGCCAGGCTTGACCATATTTGCCATACTAAAGAGCAATGCACCTTCGCCTTTGGTATCACTGTGGCGATGAAAAATATCCATGTTCCCGTAACGCATACCGCACTGCAGTACTATATCGAGCAAATCAGAGCCCTTAAACATTTCTCCCTTGTGCGCCATGACATTAATAATTAAAACTTCTTCGGGTTCTGCGGGTTGTTTTTCGGCGAAATTATTTTGCGAGGCCGATGAAGATTGAGGCTCATTGTCTTCATAATCTTCTTCGGAGTCATCTTCATCATATTCTTCATCAGTGTAGTCATCGCCTTCAAATCCATCATCTTCTTCCGGATTCGAATCTCGCTCATCGTCGTAATCACCTTCATCTTCAGCGAGCACATCGCGCGCACTAGCATCCGTTAACTCACGGGTATAGGGATGATCGTCGCGCTCGTAGTCTTCACCTTCATAATCGTCATCCTGACGATCATCGTAATCTTCATCGCGCGAAGCAGAAAAACTCGGCTCAACGCGCTCATTCGCAATAGCAGAATGATCTTTAGGATCATCAACTGATTCCATCAACATGGGAACTGACTGCCCCAGATTCAAACTGGCCTGCTGCGGGTCGCGCGGTGAGCGTAGATTAGACGCTGTAGTGACTTGTTCTGCCTGCTGATGTTTTTCCAAATAAGATTTGGCTTTCGGTTTTTTTTCAATACTCGGCACACGTATCGATGGGTCGCGTTTACCCACTACGCGCGCGCCGCCGTTAGGCAACTCGCTGGTATAGCTAGGTGACTCAGCCGGCGATTCTTCTTCATATTCGACAGGTTGTTTTAAACTTTTCTTAAGCGAGCGCGACACTTTAATGTTCCCGTTGCGCTCGTTGCGTTTGCGTCTTATCCCATCCGCCAATATCAGCAGAATCAGTAAAAAACCACCAATGATGACCCAATCTTTCCACATAAGGTTATCCGTAATAATTAGTTCAATGTTTAAACCGCAGCTAATTCTGCGGCTTCGTCGACATCTACTGTTACCAACCGCGAAACACCCGGCTCATGCATGGTAACGCCTAACAATTGGTGTGCCATTTCCATCGCGTTTTTATTATGCGTGATGTAAATAAATTGCACTTGCGCCGACATTTCCTCAACCATACGCGCGTAACGACCAACGTTGGCGTCATCGAGTGGCGCATCAACTTCGTCGAGCATACAGAAAGGTGCCGGGTTCAAACGGAAAATCGAAAACACTAACGCAATCGCAGTGAGCGCTTTTTCACCGCCAGACAATAAATGAATGGTGCTGTTACGCTTACCTGGCGGACGCGCCATAATTGTAATGCCAGTATCAAGCAATTCTTCGCCAGTCAATTCAAGATAGGCGTGACCGCCACCAAACACTTTGGGAAATAATTCCTGCAAACTTTTGTTGACTTGATCAAAGGTTTCTTTAAAGCGTGTACGGGTTTCGCGGTCGATACGTTTAATCGCATTTTCCAACGTCTCAAGCGCTTCCATCAAATCGGCATTTTGTGCATCGAGATAATTTTTGCGTTCGGACTCGGTTTTATATTCATCAATTGCCGCGAGATTAATTGGACCGAGGCGGGAGATTTTACCCGCAAGACTTTCCAATTCTTCTTCCAG
>CAIOHY010000059.1 GCA_903858205.1 uncultured Cellvibrio sp. | reverse complement strand
CACTGGCTGCAAAGGCCATACGTCGCGCTTTAGCAAACTCACCAAACACTTTGCAATGAATTTTTGCTCGAACTGCGGAAACACTGTTTCACTTCAAATACCACCCGACGATAATCGTTTGCGTCACGTGTGTGAGCAGTGCAGTACTGTTCACTACCAAAACCCAAAGATGGTTGTTGGAAGTATCCCTTTTTGGGATCAAGACGGCGATCAAAAGATTTTGCTTTGTCGACGTGCTATCGAGCCTAGACTCGGCTATTGGACGCTACCCGCAGGCTTCATGGAAAACAATGAAACTACCTCTGAGGCCGCCGCGCGCGAGACGTTGGAAGAGGCCGGCGCCAACATTGAGATGCAAGCGCTTTACTCCATGCTGAATGTGCCTCACGTACATCAAGTACATCTTTTTTATCGCGCACGTTTGTTGGATCTGAATTTTTCAGCAGGCACTGAAAGTCTGGAAGTTAAACTTTTTTCAGAGGCAGATATACCGTGGGAAGATCTCGCCTTCCCAACGGTATCGAAGACATTAACACTTTTTTTCGCCGATCTCGCTGCTCACAAAAATCCGCAATCGTTTGGATTTCATTCGTTCGATATACGCAAATCAATAAAAGCGTAAAAATTATTCGCTATCACCAACTTACTTCACGTTCCGGACTGGCTGAGATTTTATGTATGGATAGATCAGCACCGTCGTACTCTTCTTCAGGATCAAGTCGTATACCGACAGTCTTCTTGAGTACGCCATAAATCAGAAGACCTCCTAAGGAGGCAATTACGATGCCAAGCGAGGTACCGATCAATTGCGACATCAGCGACACACCACCCATTCCCCCTAAGGATTGCAATCCAAAAATGCCCGCTGCGATTCCGCCCCACGCGCCGCATAAACCGTGTAAAGGCCAGACACCCAACACATCATCAATCTTCCAGCGGTTTTGAGTTAGCGTAAACAACCAAACAAAAATGAAGCCCGCAATACCACCAGTTACCAACGCACCCAAGGGATGCATTAAGTCTGAACCTGCACACACTGCAACCAAACCAGCGAGTGGTCCGTTGTAAGCAAAGCCTGGATCATTCTTACCCATAACAACCGCGACCAACGTACCTCCGACCATCGCCATGAGCGAGTTCATCGCAACCAAACCATTCATCTTGTCGAGTGTCTGTGCGCTCATCACATTAAAACCAAACCAACCCACCGCTAATATCCATGCACCCAGCGCTAAAAATGGAATGCTCGACGGTGGGTGAGCAGCTACAGCACCATCGCCCGAATAACGTCCTCGACGTGAGCCCAACAAAATTACAGCCGGCAATGCCGCCCATCCACCGACAGCATGAACAACGACAGAGCCTGCAAAATCATGAAAAGGAACACCGAAACTTGATTCAAGCCACGCCTGAATTCCGAAACGTTGGTTCCATGCGATGCCCTCAAAAAATGGATACACCAGGCCTACCAGCAATGCAGTCGCCACTAATTGCGGATTAAAACGAGCGCGCTCAGCGATGCCACCGGAAATAATCGCTGGAATAGCTGCTGCGAATGTCAGCAGGAAAAAAAACTTCACCATTTCAAAGCCACTCTTTGCAGAAAGCTCTTCGGCACCGACAAAAAAATGCACGCCGTAAGCGATGTAATAACCCACAAAAAAAT
>CAIOHY010000058.1 GCA_903858205.1 uncultured Cellvibrio sp. | reverse complement strand
CGATCTAATTGAATCCGGTGTTGCGGGGATGGGCGGAGTACCACTCCCCAGTGGTAGCCAAGAAAGCCTTTAGCAAGCTGGATCAGCTAATTTTCTGGCGATTATGGCGGTGGGCAAAACGCAGGCACCCTAAAAAATCTACCCTATGGATTCGGAAGCAATACTTCAAATCTATCGGCGGACAAAATTGGGTATTTGCTCTAGCGCACAAACTGCAATCAGGTGAGTTAAAACATCGCAGGCTTTATGAATTAGCGAGTACACCTATCGTGCGGCATAAGCGGTTACCGGGGGATTACAATCCTTACAACGCGGAGCATGAACTGAAATGGGAGATTCTACGGGTACAGAGAATGCAGCATAAACTGCGTTATCGTAAAGACACCTGTTGGCTCTTTGTCAGGCAGAAGGGAGTGTGTGCCTTCTGTGGTGGAGGTATATCAAAACAAACGGGCTGGCATGATCATCACATCGTAAGGCGTGTTGACGGTGGCTCGGACAGTAGAGATAACCGTGTTTTGCTTCATCCCAACTGTCATTCCTTGGTGCATAGCCGGAATTGCAGAGAAAGATTGCTATATAGTGGCATGGAAACGTAGAATCCCGCCTCTTGTTATTTTTGAAGTTGCTGGCCGGATTAAATCTGGCTTGTTGTAAGCTTGAGCCGTGTGCGATGAAAGTCGCACGCACGGTTCTTAGGGGGGAATGGGTCAGTAATGACCTGTTCCTACCCGATTTGTTGGGCATATTGTGCCGTGTTCGAGGACAAGGGGATTACCCATTTGGCCCGATAAAAATAATGCTGAGGAGCAATCCGAGATGAGAGTGATATTGTTGGGCGCGCCCGGGGCAGGTAAAGGGACTCAGGCGCAACTGATCATGGAGAAGTTTGGCATTCCGCAAATCTCTACAGGTGATATGTTGCGTGCTGCTGTCAAAGCAGGTACTTCGCTAGGTTTGCAAGCGAAGGACATTATGTCTGCCGGTGGTCTGGTGCCGGATGATCTGATTATATCCTTGGTAAAAGAGCGCATTACTTCCAGTGACTGCACTAACGGTTTCTTGTTTGATGGTTTCCCGCGCACTATTCCGCAAGCGCAAGCCATGTTGGATGCGGCTGTTGATATCGATCATGTGATTGAAATTCACGTTCCAGATGAAGAAATTGTTGCGCGTCTGAGCGGACGCCGTGTTCATGAAGCCTCTGGTCGTGTTTATCATGTCATCCACAATGCGCCAAAAGTGGCAGATCACGATGATTTGACGGGCGAGCCATTGATTCAGCGTCCTGATGATACTGAGGAAACCGTACGCAAGCGTTTGGGTGTTTATCATGATCAGACCGAGCCGTTGGTTGGTTTCTACCAACGTCTTGCTGCCTCGGGTAAAACCAAGGTGCCCAAATATACTCGTATAAGCGGTATTGGCAGTGTCGATTCAATTCGCCAGCAACTCTTAACTGTATTGGGTTAACTCAATCAGTTTGGTAAAAATAGGCTCTACGGAGCCTATTTTTTTGTCCTGTGATTTACCTGTATCTTTATCTTTATTTTTACTAATTAGCTGTGCCTGGTTCTATGAGCTTAATTCTCTCCCTTGATTCTTCGACCGATGCCTGCTCGGTTGCGCTCTATGCGAATGGGCAGATGGACGCCCGGTTTGAGTTGGCGGCCAAAAGTCATACCCAGCGGTTGCTGCCAATGGTGGATGAATTGCTGGCAAGCAATAATCTAACCCTGCGTGATCTGGATGCTATCGCTTTTGGCCGAGGGCCAGGTTCTTTTACTGGTTTGCGGATCTGTATGGGGATAGTGCAGGGTTTGGCGTTTGGTGCGCAGTTGCCAGTCATTCCTGTATCGACTCTTGAGGCGATGGCATTGGGTTATTACCGTGCAAATCCTGGGATTAGCCTTCCTGTACTTGTGACGTTAGATGCGCGTATGGACGAGGTTTACTGGGGCTTGTTTACTCGTGCGGGGGATTCAGTCGCGGCGTTGAGCGATGAATTTGTAATGAAACCTGAATTGCTGCCTGAGCAAGATGTTATCCGTTCATTGGCAGGGCAGTTTATCGCTGTTGGCCCCGGCTGGCATTATCCGGCGATGCAGGCACTGGCGGCATCCACTATAGTGATAGATGCCCAACCCCAAGCGGAAGATATCGCCTTGATTGCTGCGCAAGTCTGGTCTGTTGGCGGCGCGATCGATGTGTTGGATGCCCAACCTGTTTATTTGCGCGATACCATTTCTTGGCAAAAGCGCCAACGTATTCGTAACCCCAACTAGTTTTTGGTGAGTTTATTATGACTGCCTCCCGCTCCATGGTGGATTTCAACACCGATTTGCTGAATTTTCTGCACGCGTCTCCTACTCCATTCCATGCCACTAAGAATATCGCTGACCAATTACTCGCCGCAGGTTTCATACCGCTGTATGAGGGCGATATCTGGCACCTGGAGCCGGGAAATCGTTATCTGGTAACGCGCAATGATTCATCGATTATTGCCTTCGTGTACGGTCGGTCGCCATTGTTGGATTCGGGAATCCGCATGCTGGGTGCGCATACCGATAGCCCGTGTTTGAAGGTGAAGCCGCGCGCCGAACTGAACCGCCGTGGCTATTTCCAGTTAGGAGTTGAGGTTTACGGCGGTGCTTTATTAGCGCCTTGGTATGACCGGGATTTATCGATGGCAGGGCGGGTGACCTACCGCGATCATAGCGATCGCATCGCTAGCACACTGGTCGATTTTGAACAGCCCGTTGCTGTTGTACCGAGTCTTGCGATACATCTTGATCGCGAAGCCAATAATGCCCGCTCGATCAATGCGCAAAAAGATATAGTCCCGCTCTTGCTCCAATTGCCCGCTGAAGATGCAGCTTTGCCGGATTTTCGCGACTTGTTGCACGCTGAGCTGCTTCGTCAGCAACCGCAACTGGGAACTAAACAGGTTCTGGATTATGAAATCAGTCTCTACGATACCCAGCCGCCCGCGATGATCGGCTTGGAGCAAGATTTCATCGCCGGTGCCAGGCTAGATAATTTATTGAGTTGCTTCATAGGCTTGCAGGCATTACTTGAGGCAGATACTGAAGTGTCCAGCCTGCTGATTTGCACTGACCACGAAGAAGTAGGCAGCGCCTCCTGCTGCGGCGCCAAGGGCCCGATGTTGCAACAATTCCTCGAGCGATTACTACCTGATGGTGAAACCCGTGCGCGCGTGATTGAACGTTCTATGATGATATCGGCAGACAATGCCCATGGAATCCATCCCAACTTTATGGATAAACACGATGAAAACCACGGCCCGCTCTTGAACCGTGGCCCGGTTATCAAAGTCAATGCCAACCAGCGGTATGCTACTACCAGCGAAACAAGTGCGTTCTTTCGTTTACTTTGTGAATCGGCAGAGGTGCCAGTGCAAGCCTTTGTAGCGCGTACTGATATGGGCTGCGGAAGCACCATAGGCCCAATCGTGGCCTCTGAGGTAGGCGTAAAAACAATTGATGTCGGATCGCCAACTTTCGCTATGCACTCTATCCGTGAATTGGCGGGCGCACGTGATGGCTGGTATCTCTACAAGGCGATTGTTGAGTTTTATCGTTATCGCCAATCCCCGATTGCCCTGATTTTTCGCAGTTAGTTATGTGAAAAACCTGAGCAAGTCTTTTTAGCTGAGCGGTTGTATATTGTGACGAAAGTACAACCGCTAGCGATCCAGCTGTGATCCAGTGCTAATACTGGCGACAATCATGTCCCTCGCTCGCCCTCTGCTGTTTATACTCGCGCCAGTTTCTCTAATAAAAAACTATTTATTGGTTTATCGATAGTCAGAATCTAGCCATTGTGATTAGCGTTAAATGATCCTGATTAGCCTTAAATGATCCTGATTAGCCTTAAATGATCCTGGTTAGAGTTTAGTGGAGTCGAAAATGGCGATTAGCCTCGATGTACTAGCGTCTTTTGCGCCTTTTAATACCCTTAATCATGAATACCTGATGCAAGTTGCCGAAAAGGCATCGCTGCGGGAAATTGCCAAGGGTTCAATCATTTTCAAGCGTGGGCGTCCTTTTCCTGAAAAGGT